>DATFYX010000023.1 GCA_035314825.1 Candidatus Eremiobacteraceae bacterium | reverse complement strand
CACGACCGACGTGACGGGTTCGATCACCCTGCCCGATGGCGTGGAGATGGTGATGCCCGGGGACAACGTGAAGATGACGGTGGAGCTGATCACGCCGATCGCGGCTGAAGAGGGCTTGCGCTTTGCGATCCGCGAGGGCGGACGCACGGTCGGCGCCGGCGTCGTCACCAAGGTGATCGAATAACAGCACATGGCGAAGAAAGATAATAGAGTGATCGTGACGATGGCCTGCGGCGACTGCAAACGCCGCAACTACACGACGATGAAGAACCGGCAGCATACGAGCGCGCGGCTGGAGCTGAAGAAGTACTGCCGCTGGTGCAAGTGCCACACGGCCCACAAAGAGACCCGATAGGGCGGTAGCTCAATTGGTAGAGTAGCGGTCTCCAAAACCGTTGGTTGCAGGTTCAAGTCCTGTCCGCCCTGCCAGACCTTCGAAGATATGTAGCGGTCGAATTCATTCGACCGAAAGGAAACGATGAAGCGCATCACAGCCCCAGGCAGACCCGTCGACGAGATCGACGCCAAGCCGGTGGCGAAAGAGAAAGACAAAGAGAAAGAGGCGCGCGCCGAAGAGCGCGAGCGCCAGTGGCGGCGCATCGTCGACGGCTACCGCGCGATCGTGTCCGAGATGAAGCGCGTGACCTGGCCCAGCCGCGACGAGTGGGTCTCGGCGACCCTCATCACGGTCGGGCTGGTGGCGGTGGTGGCGATCTGGACGTCGCTGATCAGCCGCATCGTCGAATTCGTCTTCCATATACCGGCGGCTTGACGGCGTGATGGAAGACGTGCAACAGCAAGAGATCGATCAGGACGCAGCCGCGCTCGCGGCCGAACTGCTGGCGACCCCGGAAGATCCGGATCGCAAGTGGTACGTCGTGCACACCTATTCGGGCTACGAGAACAAGGTCAAGGCCAATCTCGAACGGCGCATCAAATCGATGGCGATGCAGGACTTCGTGTACCGCGTGCTCGTGCCGACCGACAAAGAAGTCGAATTCAAGGACGGCAAGCGCAAAGAGGTGGAGAAGAAGGTCTATCCGGGCTACGTGCTCGTCGAGATGAAGATGACCGACCAGTCGTGGTACGTCGTGCGCAACACGCAGGGCGTCACCGGATTCGTCGGCTCGCCGGGCTCGGGCGAGAAACCGCTGCCGCTTGCCGACAAAGAGGTCAAGACGATCCTCAAGCAGATGGGCATCGAGAC
The DNA here is from genome assembly GCA_035314825.1 of Candidatus Eremiobacteraceae bacterium. NCBI lineage: Bacteria > Bacillati > Vulcanimicrobiota > Vulcanimicrobiia > Candidatus Eremiobacterales > Candidatus Eremiobacteraceae > Candidatus Eremiobacteraceae bacterium. The sequence continues at coordinate 13,986 of DATFYX010000023.1, read as the reverse complement.
GCCCAAGCTGAAGATCGACTTCGCCAAGGGCGATCGCGTGAAGGTGACCTCGGGGCCGTTCTTCGATTTCACCGGTACGGTGGACGAGATCGACCCGCAAAAAGAGCGCCTGCGCGCGCTCATCTCGATTTTCGGCCGGGAGACGCCGGTGGAACTCGAATTCTATCAGGTTGAAAAGGTATAGACAGTGAAGAAAGTCATCGCGAAGATAACGCTCCAGTGTCCGGCCGGTGCCGCGACGCCCGCGCCGCCCGTCGGCCCGGCGCTCGGCCAGCACGGCATCAATATCATGGAGTTCTGCAAAGCGTACAACGAGCGCACGCAAAAGGACAAAGGCAACATCATTCCGGCCGTCATCACGGTGTTCGAGGACCGCTCGTTCACGTTCGTGCTCAAGACGCCGCCGGCATCGGAGCTCATCAAGAAGGCGGCCGGCGTGGAGAAAGGTTCGGGCGAGCCCAACCGCAAGAAAGTCGGCAAGATCTCGATGGACAAAGTGCGCGAGATCGCCAAGGCGAAGATGGCGGATCTCAACGCCAACGACATCGACGCGGCCGCGAAGATCGTGGCCGGCACCGCGCGCTCGATGGGCATCGAAGTCGGCTAGCCCGATTGAGATGTAGCGGTCGAGTTTACTCGACCGGATCGTGGGAGGCCGAAAGCCGCACGCACCACGGGAGGAACAAACGACCATGGCAAAACCTGGAAAGAAATATCGCGAAGCCCTCAAAGCGTTAGGCGACGAGCGCCTGTTCGATACGGCGCGCGCGGTCGAGCTGGTCAAGGCCAACGCGAAGGCGAAGTTCGACGAGACGATCGAGCTCCACGTGCGCCTGGGCGTCGACCAGAAGAAGCCCGAGCAGAACGTGCGCGGCACCGTGGTGTTGCCGCACGGTACGGGTCAGACTAAAAAAGTGATCGTGTTCGCCAAGGGCGAGCGCGCGAAAGAGGCGCAAGAGGCAGGCGCGGACGTGGTCGGCGATCAGGATCTGATCGACCGCATCAAAGGCGGTTGGCTGGATTTCGACGTCGCGGTCGCCACGCCGGACATGATGGGTGCCGTCGGCTCCAACCTCGGCAAGATCCTCGCTCAGCGCATGCCCAACCCGAAGACCGGGACGGTGACGCAGAACATCAAGCAAGCGGTTGCGGAGATCAAGGCCGGTAAGGTAGAATACCGCTTGGACAAGGCGGCCAACATCCACGTCGTCGTGGGCAAAGCATCCTTCGATCAGCAGGCGCTGCTCGAGAACGTGACGGCCGTGATGGACGCGATCGTCAGAGCGAAGCCCGCCTCCGCCAAAGGGACCTATCTCAAGAGCGTCACGGTGACGAGCACGATGGGTCCGGGCGTGCGGATCGATCCGACGAGGCTCAAATCGGCGGCCGCAGCCTAACCAGAAAGATGTAGCGGTCGACTTTAGTCGACCGAAAAGTGTAGCGGTCGAATTCATTCGACCGTCGGGCGAAAGCCCGAAGCGTCCGATGACCGCAGGTCGCAGCCCGCACGGGGTTGCGGTAATCTCGCAAGAGGCCTGCCGAGGAAGCGAACAGCGAACATGGAGCGGTCGAATTCATTCGACCGAAACCCCGATCGCCAAGCGCTTTCTCGAGCCGCTCGAGAGGGCGCTTTTACTTGGAGCGGCCGAATTTATTCGGCCGAAACGGTCGAAATCGTTCGACCGAGCGATCGGAGGTGAATCGAATCTATGCCAACAGAAAAGAAAAACGCGGAGATCGAAGAGCTGCGCAAACGGGTCGACGGGAGCGCCAGTCTGTTCTTCACTGACTATCGTGGCCTGACGGTCGGCGAACTGCGGACGCTGCGCGACGAGCTGCGCAAGGACGCGGCGAGCTACTCGGTCGTCAAGAACACGCTCTTCGGTATCGCCGTCGGCGACGAGCGGCGCGCCCAGCTCAAGGACATCCTCGCAGGCCCGACCGCCGTCGCGTTCGTGAAGTCGGATCCTGTGGCGGCTGCCAAGGCGCTGGCGAAGTTCGCGAGCGACTCGAAGAAGCTGCAGATCAAGGCTGGGCTCGTCGATGGCCGCTTCCTCGCAGCCGGAGAGGTCGAAGCGCTTTCCAAGATCCGCGGCCGGCGCGAGCTGCACGCCGCGCTCGTCGGCAGTCTCAAGGCGCCGTTCTACCGGCTCCACGGCACGCTGCACTCGGGCATCAGCAAGCTCGTGCGCACCTTGCACGCTTTGCACGCACAACGGTCGGACGCGCAACCCGCGGTCTGATGTAATCCCGCGATCTTGATCGCGGGCGTCAAGAAAGGAATTCAACGCAATCATGGCAGTTACGGATATTCTGGATCAGATCGACAAGCTCTCGGTCGTCGAACTCCACGAGCTGGTCAAGTCGCTCGAGGACAAGTTCGGCGTCTCGGCTGCAGCCCCGGTCGCGATGGCCGCTCCGGCGGCCGGCGGCGCGGCAGCACCCGCCGCCGAAGCCAAGACCGAGTTCGACGTGATCCTCACCGCCGCGGGCGAGAAGAAGATCAACGTCATCAAGGTCGTGCGCGAAGTCGTGCCGGGCTTGGGCCTGAAAGAGGCCAAAGACCTCGTCGAAGGCGCGCCCAAGCCGGTCAAGTCGGGCGTCACCAAGGAAGAGGCCGAGGCGATCAAGGCCAAACTCGAAGGCGAAGGCGCCAAGGTCGAGATCAACTAGTCACAGACCACGCAGATCCCCATCGGCAGGCGGCGCGACCGAAGGTCGCGCCGCTTGCCGATGTCACGATGGGTTGATGATCAGACGCGTGTTCGGATCGCCTTGCGCCAGGCCACCGCGCGCCACGAGCTGGCTCGTCCAGTGCCCGTACGTCTGCGGCTCGCTGGCGAAAAACGATTCGATGCGCGCGATGCGCTCCTTGGTCGACGGATGGTCTTGGACGTACGACTCGAAGCCGGCGTCGCCGTACAGCTTTTCAAGCTTTTGGAAGAACCACACCATACCCCACGGATTGTAGCGCGCGCCGTTGGCGAGGATGACGCCTTCGTGGTCGGCCTGGTATTCTTGTTGGCGCGAGAAGTTCAAGAAACCGTATCCAGCGCCGAGCTGAGCAAGATTGTAGACGTTCGCGGCGCCCTGGGTGCGCACGAACAAGCTGCCGATCGCGAACAGGATATTCAGATCCTGCGCTTGCTTGAGGCGGTTCATCACGTGGCCAAGCACGATGTGGCCCGTCTCGTGGGCTACGACGCTGGCCAGCTCCTCGACGTTTTCGGCTTGGCGCAGCAGGCCTTCGTTGACATAGACCCATCCGCCCGGCACCGAGAAGGCGTTGGCCTGCGCGCCCTTGACGATGACCCAGTTCATCGTGTACCAGTGCGGTGCGGCGGCGGTCGAGATGCGCGCGCCGGTTTCGCGCAGGATATCATAGTAGGGCGACGTGTCGAGGATCAGTCCCTGCTTGCGCTGGTCGTCGTAGACTTGCTGGCCGATGCTGCGCTCTTGGGCGTGGTCGTCGGCCAGCGCGAGCCCGGGGCGGCTCGCCAGAGCTGCCGCCGACAACGCGAACCCTTGCAAGCCGCACAGAAAGCATCGTCGGGTCAGTCGCGAGCGCGTGGTGTGCGCCGGTTCACTCATCATGGCTCCGATATTGAAACGAAGCGGTCGTGTGTGGTCGTTGCGGCCGCCGCACTGGCCAAAGGCGTGCGGGACGACCGCCGCCGGCCGATATCCTTAAGAGGTCGGGCGCTTCAGGCATGCAATGATATACCCGGTCCAGCGACCTGACGCCTTATGCAGGTCGCGGGGAGTATTGGACTCAGGACCCGAGTGGGGTAGTGGCTTGTTGAGGGGACCGCGAAGCCGTCAAAGAGCTTCCATTCTTGGGCTAATGGTGGCGTTATGCGCAGCCGGCGGATTCGCCATCGCGCGCGGCGCCCTTCCGCAAACCGTCGCGGCGGCCACCCCGGTGCCAGGCGCGACCGCGTCACCGGCAGCGTCGCCGTCACCGACTGGGACGCCCGTCCCGACCCCCACGCCGGCGGCGACGCCGGTCCCCGTCACGATCGACAAGGATGGATTTCACCCAGCAGTCGTGCGGGTCAGTCCCGGCCAAAGCGTGGCATGGACGAATGCCGACAAGAAGCCCCACGCGGCCACCGCCTCCGACGGGTCGTGGGATACGGGGCAGATCGACCCGGGGCAGAGCCAGACCTTGCAGTTCTTCGAGTTGGGAAAATGGGATTATCTAGACGGGTTTAATCCCGTGATGCACGCGACGCTGATCGTCGCCACGCCTCTACCCGGCGGCGCGCAGTGAGTCTGTAAGGAGCGCCTGCGTGCCGTTCGATGACCGCGAGAACCTGCCGACACCGCTGCCCGTCGCCGCGCAGATGCAGGCGCGCAACACGGAGTATAACCTCGATCTGACCGGCCGGGTCACGCATCTCGACGAAAAAGGGCTGCTCACGACGTTCCCGGTCGAGATCCCGGCCGGCACCGTGCTGTTCTCGATCATCGACCTGCGCACGATCAACGCCACCGTCCGCGGTCTCATCAGCGTGCGGTTGCAGACCGAGGACGAGCTCGGCGGTTTCCACACGCTTGCGGATTTCGTCGACCTCAATCCTGACGAACGCCGCAAGATCACCCGGCTGCACGGCGGCGGGCCCGAAGGGCAGGGCTCCATCAATCGCGGCGATGAAGGCGGCGGCCAATCGCGCGTCCAGAACATCCCGATGTCGACCATCGCGCCGAAGACGCCGCGCACGTGGCGCCTGAACTTGAGCTGGCTGCCCAAGGTCACGTTCACGGGGTTGATCTGGTGGCTGCTCGGGCTGATCTTCTATTCGATCGTGTTGGCCGGCGTGGTCGCGATCTTCCCGCAAGGCCGGGCCTGGGAACTCGGCGTGTACCATCGCCTGCTCCACGAAGTGAACCATCTCTGGCCCAGTCTCGGCCACCTTCTAGGCCTCTGAAAGGACGCTCACATGTCATACGCGCGCCGCTTTGGTCTGTGTATCGCCCTCGCGCTCGCCATGTCGCCGTGCCTCGTCCGCGCTGATGCGGCACCCTCGAGTTCGCTGCTTGGCCACAATCTCGTCGTCAACGGCGGGGCTGAGGCGGGACCCGGCCTGCCGCAGTCCGGCAGCACCACCATTCCGGGTTGGACGACGACCGGTCATTTCACCGCGGTCGACTACGGCTATGACGATTATCCGTCCAAGCTCACACCCGGTCCCAGCGATCGCGGCGAGCACCTGTTCTCGGGCGGCACTAGCGATCCGCTCTCTACGGCGAGCCAGAGCATCGACGTGTCGCTTCTCGCCACGGCCATCGACAGCGGCAAGGTGAAGTATGCGTTTTCCGCGTGGATCGGCGGTTGGGCAGGCCAGAACGACTATGCGACGGTCAGCGCGACCTTCTACGGCGCGGATCGAGGGAAGCTCGGGCAGACCGTTTTGGGACCAGTCACGAGCGCGCAGCGCGGCGGCCTGACCGCCCTCTTGCGGCGAGCCTCCAGTGGCGCCGTGCCGGCAGGCACCCGCTCCATCGGCATCAAGATCACCTCGACGCGCTTCGAGGGCAGCTCGAACGATGGCTACACGGATAACATCGCGCTCGTCCTGCAGATGTGATCCCGCGGTCTCGAGCGCGGCCGTCTATTTCAGGAACGGCACCAACAGCAGCGAGACGATGTTGAGGACTTTGATCATCGGGTTGATGGCCGGTCCCGCGGTGTCTTTGTAGGGATCGCCGACCGTATCGCCGGTGACCGCAGCCGCGTGCGCCGGGCTGCCCTTGCCCCCGTAGTGGCCGTCTTCGATGTACTTCTTGGCGTTATCCCACGCGCCGCCGCCCGAGGTCATCGAGATGGCGACGAACAGGCCGGTGACGATGGATCCGACCAGCACGCCGCCGAGCATGAGCGACGCGTTGTGGCCGGTGAAGATGTGGAACACCCCGAGCAGCACGACCGCGATCGGTGTCAGCACGGGGATGAGCGCCGGCACGGGCATCTCGCGCAGCGCAGCGGCCGTCACCAAGTCGACCGTCTTGCCGTACTCAGGCCGCGCGGTTCCCTCCATGATGCCCTGGATCTCGCGGAACTGACGGCGCACTTCCTCGACCACCGCGCCGGCCGCGCGCCCCACGGCCTCCATGCACAGCGACGCGAACAGGTACGGCAGCGCGCCGCCGAGCAGCAGGCCTGAGAGCACGTAGGGATCGTCGAGCTTGAAGACGAGTTGCGCGACCGCACTCGACAGCTCTTGTTGGAACGACGAGAACAGCACGATGGCGGCCAGCGCTGCCGAGCCGATGGCGTAGCCTTTGGTCACGGCCTTGGTCGTGTTGCCGACCGCGTCGAGCGGATCGGTGATGGCGCGGACTTCCGGTCCGAGCTTGGCCATCTCGGCGATGCCGCCGGCGTTGTCGGTGATCGGCCCATAGGAATCGAGCGCGACGATGATGCCCGCCATGGACAGCATCGCCATGACGGCGATGGCGACGCCGTACAGGCCCGAGAGCGAATACGATATGAGGATGCCGGCGACGATCGTCAGCACCGGCGGCGTGGTGGCCTGCATCGAGACCGCCAGGCCGGTGATGATGTTCGTGGCATGGCCGGTGGTCGACGCTTTGGCGATCTCCTGGACCGGTTTGAATTGCGTGCCGGTGAAATACTCGGTGATGATCACCATGAGCGCGGTGATGACCAGGCCGACGAGCGCGCACACCCACAACCGCCATACGACGAACTGGCCGGTACCGCCCATGATGGCGTCGGCGTCGCCCATCACGTGTTTGGTGAGCGGATACAGCGCGATAGCCGCCAGCACCGCGGCAATCGTCAGGCCCGTGTACATCGCCGCCATGATGCTGGTGCCGCGGATGCGCACGAACCACGAGCCGATGATCGAGGCGATGATGGACACGCCGCCGATCGCGAGCGGGAAGAGCGTCGACGCCATCGCCAGTGCGGGGTGCGAACCGAACACGAGCGAGCCCAACAGCATCGCCGCGATCGTCGTCACGCAATAGGTCTCGAACAGGTCGGCCGCCATGCCGGCGCAATCGCCGACGTTGTCGCCGACGTTGTCGGCGATGACCGCCGGGTTGCGCGGATCGTCCTCGGGGATGCCGGCTTCGACTTTTCCCACCAGATCCGCGCCGACGTCTGCGGCTTTGGTGTAGATGCCGCCGCCAAGACGCGCGAACACCGAGATGAGCGAGCAGCCGAAGCCGAGGCCGACCATCGCGGCGAGCGCGCGTCCCAGGTCGTCGCCGTAGATCGAGTGCATCAACGCGTAATAGCCGGCGACCGCGATGATGCCGAGGCCGACGACGAGCAGTCCCGTGATCGAACCGCCGCTGAACGCGACCGAAAAGGCCGCCGCAAGTCCCTTTCTTGCGGCCTCTGCCGTGCGCACGTTCGCGCGTACCGAGATGGACATGCCGATGAAGCCGGTGGCGCCAGACAGGATGGCGCCGATCAGGAAGCCGACAGCCGGCTCCCACGCGCGGAAGGCCACGAGGAGCACGACGATCAGCACGGCGGCGACGACGGCGATCGTCGTATACTGCCGGCGCATGTACGCCAGCGCGCCCTCTTGGATCGCGGCGGCGATCTCTTGCATGCGCTCGTTGCCGGCCGGCTGGCGCAGGACCCAGCCGATCAGGTATGCGCCGTACGCCAAGGCGAGAACGCCGCAGCCGACGGCGAACCAAATCGAAATCGAGAAGACCGTCGCAGATGTCGCAGATGTCATGAAAACGTCACGTGCTCCAACAAGAAAGCGCCGTAAGTCGGTGAGGAAGGAGGGTCTTTGCGGTCTGCCCCGCGCCTCCTGCGCACGCGTCTACTCCGGGTGCAGGGCCGCATGCACGCGCCTGGAAATCCCTTGAACAGTGGCCAGATTCATCGCGCAACGCGCGTTGCGCTTCGTCGCCGTCTTGTTCACGATCACCGTTCTCTCGTTTGCGTTCTTGCATTTGATCCCCGGCAATCCGATCCAGATCATGCTGGGCGAACATGCGACCAAAGCCGACATCGAGCGGCTCACGCACGAGCTGCGTCTCGACCAACCCTGGTACGATCAGCTCGCCGCATATCTCTGGCAGGTCGGGCACGGCAACCTCGGGCGCTCGCTCGAGGACAATGTGCCGGTCGGCACCAAGCTGATGGAACATTTCCCCGCCACGGTCGAGCTTACGCTGGCAGCGATGCTGTTCGCGGTGCTCGTGGGCATTCCGGCCGGCATAGTCTCGGCGCTGACCCACCGCAGCGCGCTTGACACCGTCATCAACATCGTGGTTCTGCTCGGCGTGTCGGTGCCGGTGTTCTGGCTTGGCTGGATGATGCTGTATCTGTTCGCCTACGAGCCCAGCCGAGCCGGCGTGGATCTCTTCCCCATCGGCGGACGGCTCTCGCTGCGCTACGTGGTGGAGACCCGCACGCACTTCGTCCTGCTCGACAGCTTGCTTGCGCGAAATTGGGCGGCGTTCGGCGATGCGCTGCGCCATCTCGTCCTTCCCGCCATCACGCTCGGCACGATTCCGCTTGCGATTATCGCCAAGATGACGCGCGCGAGCATGCTCGAGGTCCAGTCGATGGACTACATGCGCACCGCACGGGCTAAGGGCTTGGGAACCTGGGCGGTGGTGGTGCGCCATGGGCTGCGAAATGCGCTCATCCCCATCGTCACGGTGGCCGGGCTGCAGATCGGATTGTTGCTGGGCGGCGCAGTCCTGACCGAACATATATTCGCCTGGCCTGGGGTGGGCAGGCTCGCCTTCGAGGCCATCAGCAACCGCGACAGCCCGCTCGTCAACGGCTCGATACTCCTCTTCGCAGCGACTTTCGTGCTCGTCAACCTGGCTATCGACGTCGCCTATGCGGGGCTCAACCCAAGGATCCGCTATGCGTAGCCGGGCCTCGCTAACGAAACTCTCAGTACGCCGGCCTCGTTAATAGGCTAGAATGGGCCTGGGAGAGAACAAACGACTGGGGGCCCTGTGTTCTCGGTCACTCCGACCAAGGTGCGGACGATGATACGATATCGTATGGAAGACCCGCTTTCAGGAAGCCGGCCTGGCGTGAGCAAACGTATGACGTTGGATGGCACGGGCGATCGGTCCGGCCCCACCCACAAATCTTCTTCGTCGGCCTCTTCATTCGGAGCCGTACGGAGCGATGAGAGCGCGCGCTTATGCGGGCGCTGCTTCGCGCGCAACTACGCAGGCGAGACCTACTGCAAGATGTGCGGCGAGCCGCTGCCGGCAGAAGTCGCCCAGCTCGACGAGTCCGCGACGCGCCGCCTCGAAGCGCCGGCCGTGCGCGGCTGCGTGACCGTCCATATCGAGCGCGACGGCAGCGAGATCGACCTGCCCATCGATACCGACGTCGTGCTGATCGGCCGGGCATCGGTCACCGATGGCGTGTATCCGGATATCGATCTGGCGCCATTCGACTTCGGCAATTTCGTGTCGCGCCGCCATGCCTTCATCGTGCGCCGCCACGGCAGCTTTATCATCGAGGATCTCGAGAGCACCAACGGCACATCGCTCAACGGCGCGCAGCGCCTCGTGCCGCATGCGCCGACGCCGCTCCGGCATGGTGACAAGATCATGTTCGGGGAAACGAAGGTGACGTTCACGACCGAGGCCGTCCCGCAAGACTGACCTGCCCAGGAAAGCAACCCGTGGAGCGGTCGAATTTATTCGACCGCTTGTTGCGTCGTGCTCCGTTTTACGGTCGTATCCTATATAGATAATCTCGTTCAGCTCGTAAAAAAGGGATAAAAGCGAAAAAACGGGAAACGACCGGACCCTGCCTGGGACCGCGTTATTAGAGAGAGCAGCGATTTGCGTATGGTTGAAGACCGCCGCGCGACGCGCAAAAAGAACCGGGCCAATGATTGGATGACCTCAGGCGAGGTCGCACGCGAGCTCAATATGACCGACGCGGCTATTCGCCGTTGGGCGCGCGAGGGGCTGGTCGAAGCGATCAAGACACCGGGCGGCCAGTACCGGTTCCGGCGCGAAGCGCTCAATCAGCTGTTGGCGGGCAACGGCCACACATCGTCTAAGGCGAAGGTCAAACGATGATACAGCATCGCGTGACCTCGCGCACCTACGCCATCGCCGGGCGCAACCTCAGCCGTGAGGAGATCGTCCACAAGTTTCTGCCGCTCGTGAAGTATGTCGCCGGCAGGATATCGGTCAATCTTCCGTCGCACGTCGAGATCAACGACCTCATCAACGAGGGCATCCTCGGGCTCATCGACGCGATCGGCAAGTACGACGACTCGCGCGGCGTGAAGTTCGAGACCTACGCGACGACGCGCATCAGCGGCGCGATCCTCGACGCGCTGCGCGCCATGGATTGGGTGCCGCGCGCGGTGCGCCAGAAAGCGCGCGAGCTCGAGCGCACCTTCGGCTCGCTCGAAGCGCGCCACGGCCGCGCTCCTGAGGGCGAAGAGGTCGCCAAAGAGCTGGGCTTATCGCTCAAAGAGTACCACACGCTGCTGCTCAAGATCCGCGGCACCTCGATCCTGTCGCTCGAGGAGTTCTTGCCGAACGAGAAGGGCCATGACGTCGCGCTGCTCGACACCCTTAAAGATTCGGGCCCCGATCCGACGTTCCAGGTCGAATCCGCCGAGATAAAATCCGCGCTGTCGACCGCCGTCGAGTCGCTGCCGCCGCAAGAGCGGACCGTCATCTCGCTCTATTATTTCGAGGGGCTCACGCTCAAGGACATCAAGAGCGTGCTCAACGTGTCCGAATCGCGCGTGTCGCAGATCCACGCCCAAGCGGTCATCCGCCTGCGCTCCAAGCTCAAGACGCTGCACATGGATCTGGGCTACCGCGAAGGCGACCCGACTGTCCACCAGAAGTACGTGCGCAAGAAGCCGCAAGCCCAGCAAGCCTCGTAAGCTCTGGGACGGACGTAACCGTGTCGCTCGAAGTGCTCAACACCGCCGGAACGCTGCTGACCGCTGCGGTCATCGCTACCACCGCGATCGCGGCGATCATCCAATTGCGCCACATGCGTACCGGCAATCAGATCGCCGCGATGCTGAGCATCGGCGAGAACTTCAGCAGGGACGAATTCAAGCAAGCGGAGCAGCTGGTGGTGCACAAGCTGGGGCCCGCGATGTCCGACCCTGCCTTCCGCCGTTACGTCGTCGCGTTCGTCCGCGATCCCTCGCCGGCCGAGGTCGAGCCGCATTTCGTCAAGGTGCGTCAGGCGGCGATCCTCATCGGCAACACGTACGAGGAGCTGGGGATCCTTGTCAAGACGGGGATCGTCGATGCAGAACTCTTCCTCGATCGCTATTGCGCGGTGATCAATCGGAGCTGGAACCGTCTAGCCGATTTCACTGCACTCGCGCGCGAATCCAATGACGATCCAGGCATCTGGGAGAACTTCGAGTACGTCACCGTTCTTTCGCAGGACTGGATGAAGAAATTCGCCTCAAGTTACCCCAAAGGGATGCGGCGCCTGGAGATACGCTCGCAGTGGCCAGAAGCGGCTAGAGAGCGAGCTCGCGCGTGAGACGGAAAAAAGGGTTATCCACAAGTTAGTCGGCTCGCAGGTGTCGAAGCACTCCGTCCATGGTATGGGTTTCCTCCCTGCGCGATGCGCTCTCGAAGACGCGCAAGGAGCTCGCCGGTCACTGGAACGCCCTTGTGGGGCGCCAGCTCGTCGATGACGCCTTCTGGAACGAGCTCGAAGAAACGCTGATCTCGGCTGACTTCGGGGTCAGCACCACTGACAAGATCATCGCCCAGCTCAAGGTCGCGGCCCAGCAGCAGAACCTGCAGGCGGCGGGTGACGTCGTGCGCGTCTTCCGGTCCGACGTGGCCGACTATCTGGCCCATCCCAAGCTTGCGCCGGTACCCGCGCGGACCAAGCCCCACGTCGTGCTCGTGGTCGGGGTGAACGGCTCGGGCAAGACGACCACCATCGGCAAGCTGGCCGCACAGGAGCGCGCGCGGGGGCGCAGCGTGCTGCTTATCGCTGGGGACACCTTTCGCGCGGCGGCGGCCGAGCAGCTGGAGATCTGGGCCAAGCGCTCGGGCGCGGAGTTAGTGCGCCACGCCGAGGGGGCGGACCCTGCCGCGGTGGTCTTCGATGGCTTGGCGGCGGCGAAAGCCCGGGGCAGCGACGTGGTCCTCATCGACACGGCCGGGCGCTTGCAGACCAAACACAATCTAATGGAAGAGCTCAAGAAGATCCGCCGCGTCATCGCGCGCGAGGTCCAAGAGGCCCCGCACGAGACATTGCTCGTGCTCGACGCCACAACCGGCCAGAACGCGCTCTCACAGGCCAAGCTGTTCCACGAAGCGGCCGACGTCACAGGCATCGTCCTCACCAAGCTTGACGGGACGGCCAAGGGCGGGATAGTCGTAGCGATCATGGATCAAGCCGACCTGCCGGTCAAGTACGTCGGGTTTGGCGAGCAGGTGGACCAGCTCAAGGCGTTCGACCCGGCGTCGTACGTGGAGGCATTGTTTTGACACGCCGCACGCTCGGGCGTATAATGGAGCGTTCCGGCACGAGCCGGATGGAGCGGTCGAATTCATTCGGCCGTTGCAAGAGCCCCGGCCGCAAGTCGGGTGAAATAGGGAGATCTCGGTGTCGGAAAAAGAAAAGGCCTTAGAAAACGCGGTCGCTCAGATCGAGCGCCAATTCGGCAAAGGCTCGATCATGAAGCTGGGCGAGGCGGCGGCCAACACGGCGATCGAGACCATCTCGACCGGTTCGATCGCGCTCGACATCGCCCTCGGGGTCGGCGGTTTGCCGAGAGGCCGGGTCGTCGAGATCTTCGGTCCCGAGTCATCGGGCAAGACGACCTTGACCCTGCACTGCATAGCTGAGGCGCAAAAGGGCGGAGGCGTCGCCGCCTTCATCGACGTCGAGCATGCGCTCGATCCGGCGTATGCCCGCAACCTCGGAGTGGAGCTGGACAATTTGCTTGTCTCGCAGCCGGATACGGGCGAGCAGGCGCTTGACATCGCCGAGATGCTCGTGCGTTCCAACGCGGTCGACATCGTCGTGATCGACTCCGTCGCCGCGCTGGTCCCCAAAGCGGAGATCGAAGGCGACATGGGCGATACGCACGTCGGCCTGCAGGCGCGACTCATGTCGCAAGCTCTGCGCAAGCTCACCGCGGCGATCAGCAAGTCCAAGACGACGATGGTGTTCATCAACCAGATCCGTGAGAAGATCGGCGTCATGTTCGGCAACCCTGAAACCACCAGCGGCGGCCGCGCGCTCAAGTTCTACTCGTCGGTGCGTCTGGACATCCGCAAGCTGGAGACCATCAAAGTCGGCACTGACGTCGTCGGCTCGCGCACGCGCGTCAAAGTGGTCAAGAACAAGGTCGCGCCGCCGTTCAAAGTCGCTGAGTTCGACATCACGTACGGCAAAGGCATCAGCCGCACCGGTTCGCTCATCGACGTCGGCCTGGAGCAGAACATCATCGGCAAGACGGGCTCGTGGTATACCTATGGCGAGACGCGCATCGGCCAGGGCCGCGAGAACGCCAAAGCCTATCTCGAGGAGCATCCGGAGCTGGCCGAAGAGCTCGAGGACAAGATCCGGGCGCTCATGGAGAAATCCCAGCCCAGCGCCGCGGACAACGGCAGCGTCCGGTATGCGGTCGCCGAGAAGTAGCACACCCAAGCCGCAGGCGGGTGGCGCAAGATGAACTCGCCGGCGCCGGCATCTCCGGCGTTCGCGGCCGCCGTGCGCCTGCTCTCGGGCAAGCGGCTCACGAAATCGCAACTGGGGCAGAAACTGCGCGATCGGGGCTACGAGCCTTCGGCGATCGAAGAAGCCATCGCCGTATGCGAAGAGCGGCGCTATATCGACGATCGCACGTACGCGCAGCTCTACGTGAAGAGCATCCTCGACCGCAAGCCGGTCGGGCGCATGCGCCTGCTCCACGATCTGCTGCGCCACGGCATCGACGGCGATCTCGCGCATGCGGTCATCGACGAGTTCACCGGCGAGGGCGATGAAGA
>DATFYX010000022.1 GCA_035314825.1 Candidatus Eremiobacteraceae bacterium | reverse complement strand
GACCTTGCGCGGTTTGCCGGAGGTCGCGAAAATGCCAAACGAGTGGCGCAGGGTATCGTCGAGTTTTCGTTCTGCGTCGTAACCTTTGGCCGTCACTTCGTCGAGCACGGTCGGGTCGCTCATGCGGTCCAGGGCGAAGAACTTCGGGCGCTCTCCTCCTTCTTCGACGCCCCAGACGTAGATGCGACCGTTGTTATCGAACAGATCGTAGGGCACGATGTGACGCGCTGACACGGTACCGTCGGATGATCTCTTATAGGTGAAGCCGAGGATGCGCCGTTCTTGGATGGCGCGTTCGCAGGCGGAGAGGTTCTCGTAGAATGCGGCGTTGACGCGCGGCTGCGGCTGCCACACGTGCAGGCGCTCCTTGACCGCTGGATCCATGCCGGCCAGCTGCGATTCCCATTGTTCGAATTGGGGGCCGAGCGTTTCCATGAACGGCGATCCCATGCGCAGCAGATCGATCCGCAGGCGGACCAGGATCTCGCGTTTGCGCGGATCCATCTCCGTCGCTCGGCCGAGCGTCCAGCCTTTGGGAACGGTGTGGGTTTTCGTCTTGGGGTCGTATCTGAGGCGCGCGCCCCACGCCGCGAGCTCTTTCTTGTAGCGCTTCCAGGTGCTGTCGTTTAGCTGCTGTCTGCCGAGGATTCTTGCCGCTTGCTGCTTTGTGATCCGGCGCTCTATGTTCAGCCGGATCAGGAGATGGCGGATCCCTGAGGCTTTGGACCTAGCCTTGGCTTCGGCGTTCGTGCTCGCGGTGAGATTCTTCATCCTATTGGCTTATCGGCTTGACGGGCGAGCGCCGGGAGGGATTACCCGTGCGTGAGGGTAGTATGCTTGCGAACATGGCGCTCAGCGAACGAGATCTTATCGCCGTCCAGGCTGTCTACCCGGACAAGCGCGTCGAGCTGCGCGACGGCAAGATCATCATCATGAGCCCGTCCGGCGACTTCTCCGAAGCCGTCGCTTTCGAATTGGCAGCGCGCCTTCGTGAATGGGTGCGACCGCGCAAGCTTGGTTTTATCCTGACTTCAAGCGCCGGCTTGCGTCTTCCCAACGGCGACATTGTCGCGCCTGACGTGTCGTTCGTGTCGAAAGAACGCATGCGAATCCCTCCACCCGGCTTTGCAGAGGTCGTGCCAGAGTTGGTGGTCGAGGTGAAATCGCCCTCGGACCGCATCGCCGAGCTCGAGGAGAAACTGGCTCTCTTGCGATCGTTCGAGGCCCAAGTCGTCGTGCTCGTCGATCCGGAGCAACGAACGGTCACAGTCGACGCCGTCGGGCAGCCGCGACGCATCCTCACGAACGCCGATACGATTGATCTGCCCGCGCTGCTGCCGGGTTGGTCCACGCGCATATCGGAGCTCTGGCCAGAACCGCTCTGAGCTCGCTCTGCGTCATCTGGCCTTGATGCTCTGCGTCATTGAGCTTTGATGCCCTTCGCGCGCCACAGGCGACGATTCACGCGAGCTACATCGAAGGGCTGAGCGCTGCCCGGCGGGCTGGCACCCGCACCAGCGACGCATCGCGGGTAGCGCCAATGCTGCACACCGTCGACGTATTCTTCGCGGACTATGCGGTGCAGCCGCTCGTCGGGCGCACCATACGCGTACGTCAACCAGTCCCCGGGATAGAAGGCTGAATCAAGGCGCCAGTTGCGTTCGCGTTGCGCGTCCAACGCCTCGCCTGGCGCCACTCGCTCGTAGATGTCGCCTTGCAAGATGAAGCGATGGGGACCGAGGCCGTCCCATCCCATAACCGCCTGGATGACGCGGTGCAACCCGCCGAGCTTCGTGAAAAATGAGACGTGAACGCGCCGCCACACGGGCGGATCGGTACGTTCGAGAACGATAAGCAGTTGGACCAGGTCTGGTAGAAACCGCACAACTCGAGACTTCCCAGAAAAACGTTAGCCGGCCTTTTGCCCTTAGCTCGGCGCGCCACCCGGGCCAGATTCTGACCCGGTCACTTCTGGGCCGAATTACGTAGGTCGCCGGCTTGCGATATGATTTCGGTGCGGAGGTGAACGGTGAACATTCCGACTTCTCGAGATCTACTCCACCCGATGTTGCAGGTCGCGCGCGAGCATCCGCGTGTGTCCGAGGGCGAGCTGCATCACTTTTTGGCGTTCCAGTTCGGTTTGTATGAGGGCGGCCCGGCCGTGGGTGGGCCGGGTGATCTGCGCCGTTTTGCCTGTCGGGTGCGGGTGGCGCGGCGGGCCTTGTTGCGCCATGGTTTGCTGGTTTGTGGTGGCGGGGATGCGCTGATCTTGACGCCGCAGGGCGAGGCATATCTGACGACCGGTTGGCTCTTGGCTGGTGGGAGCGCTCTTTCGGAGGCGGCGACCGGCTCCGGTGTTTCGGTGCCGGTTTCCGGTGGTTCGGGGGCGGGGTCGGCGGAGGCCGATGGTTCGGCCGAGGCCGATGAGCCGGCGGTTGATCTGAAGGCGCTGCTCGATGCGGCCGAGTTCGACAGCGTCGAGCTTGGGTCGGGCTGGTATTCGATCCCGTTCGAGGCCGACAAGCGCGCGTGGTGCGTCAGGGCCCGCGCCTCGAAAGGGTGGCTCGTATTGGGCACGCACGTGATGCGGCTGCCGAAGAATGCTGTGTCGCGGGCGGTCGTCTTGGATTCGATCGCGCGCTTGAACTTCCGGGTGCCGCTGGCCAAGTTCTCGCTGGTCAAGCGCGATCAGGTGCTGCTCGAGCTTGAGTATCGGCTCGAGCACGTCGACGCTGAGGTGCTCGGCAATCTGATCCGCATGATCGTCCAGATCGGTGAGACCGAATATCCCGGGCTTGTTCAGGTGTTTGCGACCGATCCCAAGCTGCAGAGCTTGGACGATGCGTTCCGGAGGTCGGCGTGATGGCGCAGGTTGCTATTGGTCAATCTTCGGTTGGACCGCGATCAGTCGGACTGGGAGTCGAGGATCGCCTGATCTTCACGCCGCACGCGCTGGTGCGCTACATCGAGCGCTATGTGGATGGGCCTTTCGTGCGCGCTCTTCGGCGGGGTGGTTTGAGTGATGCTGGGATCCTGACGGCGCTGAGGCTGGTGTACGAGGACGAGCTGGCCTCGTTCGAGTCGCGATTCGAGCGGGTCTTTGATGGCCGGTCGTGTGAATGCCGCAATGTCACGAGTGGCATCTCGTATCGGCTGCACCTTGGCCAGGTTCGGATCGTGGTGTGTTGCGGCGTTTGCATCACGACGCTTCCCGCTGATCAGTGATGGTCGCCCTACGACCGGGCGTGAATGGCGCGAGACCGGTTCGAGCGGATCGCCGGCCAGTGGGGCAGCGTCTCATGGCGGCCGTGTGGGCGCATGGGCTCGCACCGCAGTTCGCGCCACAGGCTTGGCGTCTCGGTGGCTTCTTCGGCGTCGCCCTGATCACGTATGCCGTGTTCTTGTGGTCTCCGTGGCTTGCTGGGATCATCGTGGTCATCGCCGATGCCATTGTGCCGGCGGTAAGCCAACTGCCGGAGTCGACCCTTGTGATGCTCCTGGCGCTCTTCCGGGCTCTCGCGACGGTAGGCACCGCGTTGTGGTTATGCCAGCTACTCCCCGCAACAGCGACGTCTCTTGGTTTTGTGAAGCCCCGTTTATCGCAGTTCTGGTACGCGGCAGCGGCTTGGCTTCTCACTTTTTCGGCCGCCTGGGCGGTCCCCGTCAGAGTTGACTCGTCCGATCCAGCCTATCAAGCTTCTGCTGGCGTGTTCTATTCGCATCATAGCGGCGCTTTCGATTACTTCAGCGACATCATCGACACGGCAGTCGCGACGCCGCTCGTCGAGGAGACGATGTTTCGCGGCCTGCTCTTCGCCGCATTGGCCCAGTGGCTACCTGCATGGCTCGCCGCACTGGCGAGCAGCCTGGTCTTTGCGCTCTGGCATCAAGAGCCGTACCGAATCTTGCCCTTGACGATCATGGGTCTCGGTTTTGCCTACATCTACTATCGCAGCGGCACGTTGTGGGCGCCGATCGCGGCTCACGCGTTCAACAACTGGTTGATCGTCAGCGCGACGTACTTGGCCAGCAGCCTCGGCCGGTAGCCGGCGGCACGCACTTCGGCCGAACGGCCTTGACGATTCCATTGGTGGCGGTGATATGGACATTATTGTGTATACATGCTAGTATATATGCGCGACCATGCGGTTTGAATGGGACCCGCACAAGGCCGTAATCAATCTACGCAAGCACGGCGTGAGCTTTGAAACGGCAATTCGCATCTTCGAGGACCCACGCGTACTGTCAGCCCAGGATACTCGGTACAGCGATGAGCGCTGGTATAGCATCGGCAACGTCGGAAAAAGGATCATCTATGTCGCACACACCATCGAAAATGAAGGACAAACGAACGAAACAATCCGGATCATCTCAGCGCGGAAAGCTAGTGCGCGTGAGCGCCGAGAATATCAAGCTGACGCCGCGACTGATCTCGGAGCTGACGATGGTAAATCGTCCGGATAGTGAGATTGATTTTTCGGACGCGCCGCAGGTCACGGATTTCCGAGGAGCGGTGCGCGGCCGCTTCTATCGTCCGGTAAAACGAAGTATCAGCATCCGGCTGGATGCTGATGTTCTAGCGTGGATCCAGTCCCAAGGGGGACCGTATCAGACGCGGATCAACGCTATTCTCCGAGCGATCATGGAGCGCAGCGTAGGCAAGTGATTGGTCGTCGTCTTAAGACACCGGCTGCTCAGCAATTCATGGCACGAGCACCAACCGGATCGGGTCGCCGATCTTCTTCTCGAGCCGGTCGACCGCGTCGGCAGCTTCGGCGAGCGGGATGTGAGCGCTGATCGAAGGCCCCACATCGAGGCGGCCGTTCGAGGCGAGCGCGATCAACTGGTCGACGTGCTGGAACGAGCTGCCGAAGTGGCCGCGGATCTGGTTGCCGCGGATCGTGAACCCGACGCTATCGGTGACGGTGAGCGGCCGCGGCATCAGCCCGACGAGCACCAACACGCCGCCGAGGCCGAGCGATGCCGCCGCCTGCTCTCGCACGGCGGGAACGCCCGCGAAGTCGAAGGCGACGTCCAAGCCGCGGCCGTCCGTCGCTCGGCGGACCGCCTCAATGGCCGATGCGTCGCTGGGATCGATCGCGAGGTCGGCGCCGAACGCCAGCGCCCGCTTGCGGGCGCCGTCGATCGGGTCGAGCGCGATGATCGGATAAGCTCCGACCATGCGACAAATGCGCACGGCGTGCGCGCCCAGCCCGCCCACGCCCCAGATGCCGACGGCCTGCGCGGGTCGCAGCTGTGCGGTCGCGACG
>DATFYX010000021.1 GCA_035314825.1 Candidatus Eremiobacteraceae bacterium | reverse complement strand
AAAACTTGACGATCCTCGCGCGCTATTGGCGGAGCGTATCGAAACCATCGGCTCGCAGGAAAATACCAAGTGGACTTCTCTGCAACAACCGCAAAAAGAGAAAACTTGAGGATAGCCGCCGCGCGCTTTTACAATAACCATCATGCTGCGTGATTTTTTCCGCTCGCTGAAGACCCGCGAAGAGCGTCTGGCCTGGCTCGTGGCCATCGGCGCTGACGCGTTGCAATTGGCAGTCATGCCCTTGTTCGCCGAAGGAGCTCTCTCCCCTGCCGACGCCGTCCTCGACGCGGTGGTCGCGGTCGTGCTGGTCCGTCTGCTGGGATGGCATTGGGCCTTCCTGCCCACGCTGATGATCGAAGCTCTTCCCGGCGCCGACCTCTTTCCCACCTGGACGGCCGCCGTCTTCTTCGTGACCCGGCAGATGCACAACTCGGGCGAGCCTATCATCCTGCCGCCGGAGCATTCAAACCACACCCGGGCGTAGAGCGCGACTCCGAACTCATCGCGCTCACCGTACATTTGCGCAGCGAATAGACAGGTCGGCGCCTCAGTACCCCGCCAACTCCACCAGCGCGTCGTACACGTCATTCGCCTGGGGCAGGATTTCGTCCTCCACCTGCGGCTGGTAAGCGATGAAGGTGTCTTTGGCTGCGACGCGTTTCACGGGAGCGTCGAGGTTGTCGAACAGTTCGTCGGCAATACGCGCGGCGATTTCGGCGCCGTAGCCCCAGCTCAGCGTGTCTTCATGCGCAACGAGCACGCGATGCGTTTTGCTCACTGAGTTGGCAATCGCCTCCCAATCGTAGGGACTTAGCGTACGCAGGTCGATCAGCTCGACGCTGACGTTTTGCTCTCGCTCCATGCGTTGCGCGGCTTGTAGCGAGCGCGGAACCAGCGCACCGTAGGTGATAACGGTGATGTCGTGTCCTAGGCGTACCGTCTTGGCCTTGCCGAACGGAACCATGTAGTCCGGCCCGGGATACTGCGCCCGCCCGTAGGTCTCGCGGTAGAGGCGCTTGTGTTCGAGGAACATCACCGGATCGTCGCAGCGAATGGCCGTGCGCAGTAGGCCGTTGGCGTCGAGCGCGTTCGACGGAAACACCACGCGCATACCCGGCGTGTGGGTGAAGATGCTCTCCCCACACTGCGAGTGATAAATCGCGCCGCCGGTGAGGTATCCACCGATGGCGACGCGGATCACCGTTGGGCAGGAGAAGCCGTTGTTCGAGCGCCAGCGAATCGTGGGCAGCTCGTTGCGCAGCTGGTGCATCGCCGGCCAGATGTAGTCGAAGAACTGAATTTCGACCACTGGCTTCAGTCCGCGCGTGGCCATGCCCGTCGCCCGCCCCACGATGTTGGCCTCGGCCAGCGGAGAGTTGAACACGCGATCGGATCCAAACGCGGCCTGTAAGCCCGTGGTCAGCTTGAAGACGCCGCCCTTGCCCTTCACCTGCTTTTCGCGCAGGTACTCTTCACGGCTGCAGTCGGCCACGTCCTCGCCAAACACCACGATGCGCTGGTCGCGCTTCATCTCGTCTTTCAGGCAGGCATTGATGAGGTCGGCCATCGTCTTCTCGCCGCCGGTCGGCTTCGCGGGCAACGGCGGACGAATCGGCTCAGTCTCGAATGCCGCCGACGTGGGATCGAGGTACGGTGAGTACAGGTATTGCAGATACGTGCCGGGCTTGGGAAACGCTGCCGCCACCGCCTTGTCCGCGGCCTCCTGCACCTCGGCCGTGAGGTCGAGCTCCATCTCATGTAGCGCAGCTTCGTCGACGATGTCCTCGCTCAGCAGGTACGCCCGGAACTTCGGGATGGGATCGCGCGCAATCTCCAGCTTGCGCTCCGCTTCGGGACGGTACAGCTTTTCGTCGTCCGACAGCGAGTGCGAATACGGACGAATCACGTGTCCGTGCACCAATGCCGGGCCGTTGCCCGCGCGCACATACTCGATGGCCGTCTTCAGCACGGCATAGCTTGCCAGTACGTCGGTGCCGTCTACCTCGGCAAGATGAAAGTTCGGGAAACCCTGCACCAGCTTGCTGATGTTCCCGCCCGCGGTGTTCACTTCCACCGGCACCGAGATCGCGTACTCGTTGTCCTCGATAAGAAACAGCATCGGCAGCTTGCGGTTCGACGCGGTGTTCAGCGACTCCCAGAACTCGCCTTGGCTGGTGGTGCCGTCGCCGGCCGAAACATAAGTGACCTCGTCGCCGTGAAAGATGACGTCCTTGAACTGGCGATAGTCGCCTATGAACTTCTCGGCCGAGCCGGGATGCTGATTGAAATACCGTCCCGCTTCCGCACAGCCGACGGCCTGCAGAAACTGGGTGCCCGTCGGTGACGAGCCGGTGACGATGTTCAGCTTGGGATTGCTCCAGTGCGACGGCATCTGTCGCCCGCCCGACGCCGGATCGTCG
>DATFYX010000020.1 GCA_035314825.1 Candidatus Eremiobacteraceae bacterium | reverse complement strand
CGCGATGCCGCGCGCGTAGATCCCGCCGGGCGAATTGTCATCGGCTTTCGGCGCGACCGGCTTCTCAGCCGCCTTCGCGGCTTCGGCTTTGGCGCTCGCGGCTTTGGCGGCGTCCGCCTTGACCGCTTCCGCCTTCGCGGCGTCGGCCTTGGCAGCCTCAGCCTTAACGTGCTCGGCCTTTTGCGCCTGGACCTTGGCGGCCTCGACTTTCGCCGTTTCGACCTTTTGCGCTTCGGCTTTTTCAGCCTCTGACTTGGCAGGCTTGGCAGCGGCCACATCGGGCGCCGGCGCCGCGCCGTTTGGCTTGACGCCTCCCGCCGAAGCGGCGGCAGCAGATTGGGCAGGCTGCGCGGGCGCGGGCGCGGGCGGCGCCGCCGCAGCTGGAGCCGACGCCCGTTCGATCGCGGCCGCCAGACCGGCCTCGAGCTTGGCGATGTCCGCCTCGCTCAGGCCGCCGGCCTGCGACTCGCCGAGTCCTTGGATCTGAGCCAGTGTCGCCTCGGTCTGTTTGCGCCGCTCGGTCAACGCGACCGCGAGAGCGCGCAACTGTCCGACCGCGTCCTGAATACCCTTCTGCGCGGCCATCGTCGTGGTGATCGTCGCCTCGATGTCGGCGATGCCCGCCAGCGCTGTCGTGGCGTCGCCCGCCACCGCATGCGCGTGCGCAGCGGCTTCGATGATGCGCCGCTCTGCGCTCTCGACTTGCGCTTTGGCCTGCTCGAACGTCTCGCGCGATTTCGCGACCGTGGCTTCGGCGGCGATGGCGTCCGCTTTCGCGCGTTCAGCGCGCGTCTTCGCCTCGTCCAGCAGCGTCTTGGCGGCTTCGGCTTCCTTCTTCAACGCGCCGAAGCTCGCGGCGACCTCGAGCAACGCCTTTTCCACCGCTGCCGCATCCGTCTTGGCTTTGTCGGCGCGCGTGCGCACGCCGCCGGCGTCCGTCTGCAGCTGCTCGATCGATTTGACGATGCCCGCGCGCTGTTCGTCCGCCTGCTTGACGTTCTCGTGCAACGCCTCGATCGAGACCAGGCCCGTCCTGGCTTGTTCGAGCTTCGCGGAAAGAGCTGCCAGCGTCGCTTCTTCAGCGGCGCGTGCCTTTGCGACGTTATCGAGCTGGGCTTTGATCGCCGTCAGCTCTTGGTCGGCGCCCGCCTTGAGCGACGCGACCGATTCGAGCGTGGTCTGCGCGGCCTTGATCTGCTCTTCGATCGCGAGACGCTGCTTGTACGACTCGGCGATCGCCGCCGTCACTTGCGCGAGTTCGAGCGTGGCCTTGGACTGCTGCTCGATCAGCTTGTAATCGGAGGGCATGACGGCTGCCGCGACCTGCTCGACCGGCGGCGGCGGCGCGGGCTTGGGCTCGGCTTTGGGCGCGGGCTTCGACCGTTCGCGCGGCTCGGGCGCGATGCGCTCCATCTCGGATTCGAGTCCGCGCGCGCGCGCGTTGCCGGGATCGAAATCGAGGATGTCGCGCGCGCACTGCAGCGCCAGCGCGTAATCCATGACCTTGCGCGCCGCCTCGGCCGACTGCAGCAGATACGCGGTGGCTTCGGGGGCCATCTGTTTGATGCGATACAGGCGGCCCAGATGCGCGAGCGCTTCCGCGTGGTTCTTGTCGCGTTCGACGATGCGTTTGAACGTCAGGATGGCTTGGTCGATCTGATCGTCGGCTTCGTAGACGCAGCCGGCTTCGAACAGCGCAGGGACGAACGTGTACGCCGACTTGCGCAGGACCTCTGCGAAGCGGCCAAGGCCTGCCGCCTTGTTGCCGGCGGCGATCTCGGCTCGGCCAAGCTCGAAGATCGGCTCGTAGTTCTTCTCGTCGAGGGCTCTTGCGGCTTCGAACGCTTTGCGCGCTTGGTCCGTATCGCCGCTTTCCAGCAGGAGCCGGCCGGCGCGCATGAACCAGCCGAACGCCTCTTCCATGCCGAGGCCGGCGGCAAGGCTGGCGGCTTGCGCCAGCTGCGCGGGCGAGGTGTCTGCTCGGCCGACCGCTTGGCGCACGAGAGAGCCGGCCGCCGCGGTATTGCCGTTGGCGACTTCGGCCTGGGCTTGCGCCAGGCTCTGCGCGGACGCCGGGCCGGGCTGCTGCTCACTCATACGTTCGATGCCTGCTCCGTGTTTAAGGAGAAAACGAATAATCCCACTGTGCGGACGCTTACATTAATTATCGGCTGTACCGCCCTCTGGGCTTAAGGCGCCCTTAGCGTGCGGCGGCAGAGGCCTGGTGGGCCTGGCTCTCTAGGGATTCGAGATATTTCTCCGCTTCCATCGCGGCGCGGCAGCCAAGCCCCGCTGCGGTGATCGCCTGCCTATAACGCGTGTCTTGGACGTCGCCGGCGACGAAGACGCCCGGCACTTTCGTGCGTACTCCATCCGGCGAGATGATGTACCCTCGGTGGTCGAGCTCGAGTTGTCCCGCGAAGATCTGCGTATTGGGCAGGTGGCCGATCGCCACAAAGACCGCGTCGCATGGGCGCTCCGTGACAGCGCCAGTCACAAGGTCGCGCAGCCGTACCCCGGTGACGCCGCGCTCGCCCTGGATGTCCTCCACCACCGTGTTCCAGGTGAACGACATCTTCGGATGCGCGAACGCGCGGGCTTGCATGATCTTGGACGCGCGCAGCGTGTCGCGCCGGTGCACGACGGTCACCATCCGGCCGAAACGGGTGAGGAACAGTCCGTCCTCGAGCGCCGTGTCGCCGCCGCCGACCACGATGATGTCCTTGTCGCGGAAGAACGCGCCGTCGCACGTCGCGCAACTCGACACGCCGCGTCCGCGCAGCCGCGTTTCATTTTCGAGTCCCAACCATTGCGCGGATGCGCCGGTCGCCGCGATCACGACATCGGCGTGATGCTCTTCATCGTCGACCCACACGCGCAACGGCTGCGCGCTGAAATCCACGCGCGTCACGTCTTCGTTGTGGATGACCGCACCGAAACGTTCGGCTTGCGCGCGGAACTTGTCCATCAGCTCGGGGCCCACGATCCCCTCGGGGAAACCGGGGTAGTTCTCGACCTCGCTGGTGAGCATGAGCTGGCCGCCGTACAGCCCGCCGGCGAACACCAGCGGCGCGAGATTGGCGCGCGCGGTGTAGATGGCCGCCGTCAAACCGGCCGGGCCTGATCCGATGATGATGACCTTGCGTGCGTGCATCGCAGTCGAAGGTATTCCGCGCGGCCGGTGGGTAGCCTTTTGCCGACATGAGCGGCGGCATCAGACCCGATCTGTTCGCGGCAGTGGGCGGCACGCCGCTCATCCGCATCCCGCGGCTATCCGCCGCGCTCGGCCGCAACATCCTCGGCAAGGCCGAGCACCTCAATCCCGGCGGATCGGTCAAGGATCGCGCGGCCAAGTACATCATCGAAGCGGCCGAGCGGGATGGTACTCTCAAACCTGGCGGCACGATCGTCGAAGGCACGGCCGGCAACACGGGCATCGCGCTCGCGCTGCTCGGCAACGCACGCGGCTATCGCACGATCGTGGTCATCCCCGACGATCAGTCACCGGAGAAGTTCGAATTGCTGCGCACGTTCGGCGTCGACCTGCGCATCGTGCCTACCGTGCCGTTCGCGGACGAGGACAACTACTACCACGTCGCGCGCCATATCGCGCAGCAGACGCCCGGTGCGCTGTGGGCCGACCAGTTCAATAATCCAGCCAACCGGCGCGCCCACTACGAGACCACCGGCCCGGAGCTGTGGGAGGACGCCAGCGGCTCGATCGACGCATTCGTGGCGGCGGCGGGCACGGGCGGCACCTTCGCCGGCGTGTCGCAATGCTTGAAGGAGCGCGACTCCGCCATCCGCTGTGTGCTCGCCGATCCGATGGGCTCGGCCCTGTACTGCTACGTCAAGTCGGGCACGCTCGAGGTCGAAGGCGAATCGATCGCCGAGGGCATCGGCATCAAACGCATCACCGAGAACTTCAAAGGCGCGCCGGTCGATGACGCAGTGCGCGTCGACGACCGCGCGATGGTGGAGATGGCGCACTATCTGCTGCGAGAAGAGGGACTGCTGCTCGGCGGTTCGGCGGCGCTCAACGTGACTGCCGCGGCGCGGATCGCCAAAGGATGTCCTGCCGGTGCGAGCGTGGTCACGATTTTGTGCGACGGCGGCGCGCGCTCGATGTCCCGGCTCTACAACGCGGCGTGGCTCGCCGAGAACGGACTGACCCCGACGGCGAAGGGCCTCGAATTTCTGTAGTCCCGGCCTCTTGAGGGCGGGGGGACTTTGGGAATAAATTCACAAACTCACCGCACGCCTCGAAAAGCGCCATTCTGTAAGGACACGCCGTGACCGAATCTCCCTGGTCCGCCATCCTCATCTACTTCATCGTCGCCATCGTCGTGGCGTCGCTGATCGCCGTCGTGCCGGGCATCTTCACGAAGAAACGCCCGACGCCGAACAAGCTCGACCCGTACGAGTGCGGCGTGCCGCCCACCTCGGCGATGGCCGGGCGCTTTCCGGTGCGCTTCTACCTCGTCGCGATGCTTTTCGTCGTCTTCGACGTCGAGGCGGCGTCGTTCTATCCGTGGGCCGTCCGGCTCAACCGCCTTGGCGCATTCGGTCTGATCGAGATGGTCGCGTTCATCATCGTGCTCGGCATCGGCTACGCGTACGTATGGAAAAAGGGCGGCTTCTCATGGAGATGATGAGCCCGCAGCAGCCGTTCATCACGACTAAGCTGGACGAATTCATCCATTGGGCGCAATCATCGGCCATCTGGCCGATGACCATGGGTCTCGCGTGCTGCGCGATCGAGATGATGAGCATCGTGTCGCCGCGCTACGACACGTCGCGTTTCGGCGCCGAGGTCTTTCGCGCGTCGCCGCGTCAGAGCGACCTGATGATCGTCTCCGGCCGCGTCGCCAACAAGATGGCTCCCATCTTGCGCATGCTCTACGATCAGATGCCCGATCCCAAATGGGTCATCTCGATGGGCGCATGCGCCTCGTCCGGCGGCGTCTTCGACAACTACGCCATCCTGCCGGGCGTGGATTCCATCTTGCCGGTCGACATCTACGTGCCCGGCTGCCCGCCCAGCCCGGACGCGCTGATCTACGCGCTGATGCAGCTGCGCCGCCAGATCGAAGCGGGCGGCAAAGCCAACGTGCTGGCGCGTGCCTGAGGCGCAGCCCGGGCGCGAGGTCACCGCGGCGCTCCTGACGCAGCTCGCACAATCGCTCGGGCCCTTGTTTCTCGAAGCGGTGTCCGCTGCCGACATGGACGAGGCCGCGATCCTGCCGGACGGGCTGCTGGCCGCCGTCGACGCGGTGCGCGCGGCGGGCTTCAACCAATTGCTGGACATCGGCGGCACCGATCATCATCCGCTGACGCCGCGCTTTGAGATCTCGTATCACTTCTTGGCGTTTCCGCCGGAATATCTCGAGCCCGGTCGAATAAATTCGACCGCTACACCCTTGGCGCCGGCGAGGTTCCGGCTGCGCGTGTTCCCCGACGACCGCGACCCGGTCGTCCCCTCGCTGTGCGGGCGCTGGCCCAATGCCGATTGGCCCGAGCGCGAGGCATGGGATCTGTTCGGCGTGCGTTTCGACGGCCATCCGGATCTGCGCCGCATCCTGATGCCCGACGACTGGGAAGGCCACCCGCTGCGCAAAGACTACCCGCTGCGCGGTCTCAATCGCCGCTTCAATCCCGGCGGTCTGCCGGGTCCCGTGCCGCCGGTGGTGACCAAGTGAGCACCACCGATCTCTCGATCTTCGCGGCCGAGAAAGATCTCACGGCGTACCCGGGCGACGAGCGCGACACGCTCGTGCTCTCGATGGGTCCGCAGCATCCGAGCACGCATGGCGTGCTGCGGGTGATGTTGCGGCTTGACGGCGAGACGGTCATCAGCGCGCAGCCCGAGATCGGCTTCTTGCACACCGGCATCGAGAAGCAAGCCGAGAACCTCTTCTGGCAGCAAGCCGTCACCGTGGTGGACCGCGCCGACTACCTCGCGCCGCTCTCGAACAGCCTGTGCTACGTGCTCGCCGCCGAGCGCCTGTTGGGCATCGACAACATCCCGCCGCGCGCACAGGTGCTGCGCGTGATGTTCACCGAGCTCACGCGCATCGCCAGCCACCTGGTGCAGCTCGGCACGCACGCGATCGACCTCGGCGCGCAGTCGATCTTCATGTACGCGTTCGAGATGCGCGAGCGCATCCTCGAGATCATGGAGTTCGTGACCGGCGCGCGCATGCACCAGTCCTGGTTCCGCATCGGCGGCGTGGCGCTCGACGTGCCAAAAGGATTCCTCGCCAAGATGGACGATTTCATCGAGCGCTTCCCCGAGCGCTTGACCGACATGCGCGCCATCCTCGAGAAGAACGTCATCATCATGGACCGCCTCATCGGCGTCGGCGTCATCAGCGCGCAGGAGGCGATCGATTGGGGCCTCACCGGACCCATCCTGCGCGGCAGCGGCGTGCCCTACGACGTGCGCAAGGCGTTCCCG
Source organism: Candidatus Eremiobacteraceae bacterium (assembly GCA_035314825.1). NCBI lineage: Bacteria > Bacillati > Vulcanimicrobiota > Vulcanimicrobiia > Candidatus Eremiobacterales > Candidatus Eremiobacteraceae > Candidatus Eremiobacteraceae bacterium. The sequence continues at coordinate 66,419 of DATFYX010000020.1, read as the reverse complement.
TACAGCGGCTACGAGACGTACGATTTTGACATCTGCACGCATCCGGCCGGCGACTGCTACTCGCGCTTCATCGTGCGCCTGGACGAGATGCATCAGGCCTGGCGCATCATCAAGCAGGCCCGCGAGAAGTTCCCTGATGGACCGGTCACGATCGACGACCGCAAGATCATCCCGCCGCCCAAAACCGAGATCCAGCACTCGATGGAGGCGCTCATCCATCACTTCAAGCTGGTGTCGTCGGGCTTCAACGTCCCCGAGGGCCACATCTACCAGCCGGTCGAGAGTCCGCGCGGCGAGCTCGGCATGTACGTCACCAGCGCCGGCGGCAACAAGCCGTGGCGCGTGCGCTGGCGTCCGCCTTCCTTCTATAACCTGCAGGCGCTGCGCAGGCTTGCGCCGGGCAACCTGGTCGCCGACATCGTCGCGATCATCGGCAGCCTCGATCCGGTCTTCGGGGAGGTGGACCGATGACGCCGGCACGCCGTGCGCGCGGCCTCGAACTCGTGGCGCGGTATCCCGAGGCGCAGTCCGCCCTCATCCCGTTTCTGCAGTACTGCCAAGAGCAGGACGGCTACGTGACGCACCAGGCGATCGAGGACGCGGCCGAAGTCGTCGGCATCACCCCCGGTGAGGTCGAATCAATCGCTTCCTTTTATACGCTGCTCTTCAAGGAGCCGGCCGGCAAGCACATCGTCCAGGTGTGCCGCACGCTGTCGTGCATGCTGCGCGGCGCCGAGGACTTGCAGACGCATATCAAACGGCGGTTGGGGATCGGCCATTTCGAGACGTCGGCCGACGGACAATTCTACTACGAAGAGGTCGAGTGCTTGGCGGCCTGCGACCGCGCGCCGTGCCTGCAGCACAACCTCGAATACCACTATGACGTGACGCCCGCCGCGTTCGACGCGTTGCTGGACGCCTGGCAGGCGCAGCCGCCGCAGCCGGCGATGCCGGCGGAGTAGGCGATGGCGAGATTCGAGCCGGTTCTGACGGCCGGCATCGGTGAGCTCGACCTCGCCGACATCGACGTCTACGAACGCAACGGCGGCTTCGCGGGCCTGAAGAAAGCGCTCCTGGAGATGACGCCCGATTCGGTCGCGGCCGAGGTCACCGCGTCGAATCTGCGCGGTCGCGGCGGCGCGGGCTTCCCGACCGGCCGCAAGTGGAGCTTCCTGCCCAAAGACGGACGGACGCGCTATCTGGTGTGCAATTGCGACGAGGCGGAGCCGGGCACGTTCAAAGACCGCATGCTGCTCGAGAAGACGCCGCTGCAGATCATCGAAGGGCTCGTCATCAGCGCCTATGCCATGGGGGCGGCGCAGGCGTACATCTACATCCGCGGCGAGTTCCTCGAAGGGTCGCGCATCTTCCGTCGCGCGCTGGCGGCCGCGATCGCCCGCAACTACGTCGGCGAGCGCATCCTCGGCACGAACTTCTCTTTAGATATCGTCGTGCACCGCGGCGCCGGCGCGTACATCTGCGGCGAAGAGACCGCGCAACTCGAATCGCTGGAAGGCAAACGCGGTGAGCCGCGCCTCAAGCCGCCGTTCCCGGCCATCGCAGGCCTGTACGGCATGCCGACGGTCGTCAACAACGTCGAGACGCTTGGCTACGTCAAGCACATCATCGAACGCGGCGCGGCATGGTTCGCAGCTATCGGGCCCGAGAAATCGCCCGGGCCGAAGATCATGTCGGTCAGCGGCCACGTGCGCAAGCCGGGCAACTATGAGGTGCCGCTGGGCATCCGCGCGCGCGAGCTCATCGAGGAGTACGGCGGCGGGCTGCTGCAAGGGCGCAAACTCAAAGCGTTCCAGCCCGGCGGCGCATCGTCCGCCGCGCTGTTCGAGGAGGATCTCGACGTCGCCATCGACTTCGATTCGCTGGCCGCGAAGCGCACGATGCTCGGCTCGGGCGGTTTCGTCGTCATGGATGACACCGCGTGCATGGTCAACTGCGCCATGACGCTGACGCGCTTCTTCGAGCACGAATCCTGCGGCCAGTGCACGCCGTGCCGCGAAGGCGGGCAATGGGTCGCACGCATGGTGGCGCGCCTCGAGGCCGGCGAGGGCAGCCGTGAAGATCTGCGCGTGTTGGGCGTCATCAACAACACCATCACGGGGACGAACCTGTGTCCGCTGGGCGACTCGATCATGCCGTTCCTGAGCTCGGTGATGCGGCGTTTCCCCGAAGAATTCGCGGCGCATGTGGCGCAGGGCGGCTGCCCGCTCAAGCAGACGGCCGGTGTCGCATGAGCGAGCAGAAGATGGTGAAGCTGCAGATCGACGGCCAAGATGTCGTCGTGCCCGACGGCACGCTCGTCGTCGAAGCGGCCAAACTGCTCGGCACGCAGATCCCGGTGTACTGCTACCATCCCAAGATGGACCCGGCCGGCCTGTGCCGCATCTGCCTGGTCGAGATCGAGAAGACCCCCAAGCTGCAGATCGCATGCGCGACGCGCGTGACCGAGGGTATGGTGGTGCACACGATGTCGCCCAAGGTCGCGGAGGCGCGCCGCGGCGTGCTCGAGTTCTTGCTGCTCAACCACCCGCTGGACTGCCCGATCTGCGACAAGGGCGGCGAGTGCGATCTGCAAGACTTCACGATGGAGTACGGGCCAGCGTCAAGCCGGCTCACCGAGCCCAAGCTGCACAAGCCCAAGCGCGTCGATCTCGGCCCCACCATCGTCTTGGACGAAGAACGCTGCATCTTATGCCGGCGCTGCACGCGCTTCGATGACGAGATCGCGCAGGAGCGCAACCTCGTGGTCGTCGAGCGCGGACACGGCTCGCTCATCGGCACGGTCGACGGCGGCGATTACGAGTCGTACTTCTCGGGCAACACCACGGAGATCTGTCCGGTCGGCGCGCTCACCAGCAAGGCCTACCGCTTCCGCGCGCGCCCGTGGGACCTCGGCCACGCCGACTCGGTCTGCACGCAGTGCTCGGTCGGCTGCAACTATCGCATCGACACGCGCTTCGGGCGCATCATGCGCACCTTCACGCGCGAGAATCCCGAGGTCGATGGCGGCTGGATCTGCGACCGCGGACGCTACACGTTCAATTACCTGTACGAGCCCGCGCGCTTGCGCAGGCCGCTCGTGCGGCGCGACGGCGACCTCGAAGAGGCGACGTTCGCCGAGGCGGTGGCGTTGGCCGCGGAAAAACTGCAGACGGCTGCGGCGGCCGGCCGCGTGGGCGTCATCGGCGGTGGCCGGCAAAGCGATGAAGAAGCGTTCGCCTTGCAGCGCTTTGCGCGCGAGGTGCTGCGCACCGACAACATCGACCATCGCGCCCGGCTGCAGAAGTTCGCTTCTCCGGCGCGCTTCGGCGCGCGCATCGCCGACATCGACGACGCCTCGCTGATCTTGGTGTTCGGCGCGATCACGCCCGAACAGGCGCCCATCCTCGACCTGCGCATCCGGCGCGCGGTGGCGCGAGGAAAAGCCCGCTTGGTCTTCGTCGGCCCGTTCAAGCCGGAGTTCGCCGTGCCGTTCGAACACGTCGAGTATGCGGCCGGCGCCATCGGCGATCTGATGGAATCGCTCGCCGATGCGGTCACGCGCGGCTCGCAGACCGGCAACCAGTTCGTCGACCAGCTGGCGCAGACGTTCACCCAGGCGAGCAAGATCGTCGCGGTCCACAACGGGCGCAACACCGTCGCCGCGGGCGCGCTCGAACGGCTGATGGAGACGCTCGCCGGCAAGGACCATCAGGTCGGCATCCTGGTGGTCGGCAGCCAGGGCAACGCGCGCGGGGCCGAAGCGGCCGGCTGCGTGCCCAACCTCGGGCCCGGTTATGCGCCGGTCTCGAAGCCCGGCATGACCACGGGTGAGATGCTCGAGGCGGCGGCGTCAGGCAAACTCGACGCGCTCTACATCGCCGGCGCCAATCCGGCGCTGACCTACCCCGATGGCGCGCTGGTGCGCAAAGCGCTGGAGAACGTGCCGTTCTTGGTCGTCGCCGATCAGCTCCTGACGCAGACCGCAGCGCATGCCGATGTCGTGTTCGCAGCCGCCTCGTTCGCCGAGAAACGCGGTCACGTCACCAATCTCGAAGGGCGCCGCCAAGCGTTCGCACAGGCCATCGAGTCTCCGGTGCACGTCGCCACCGACGCCGCGATCCTTGCGGCGATCGCTGCCGCGCTCGGCAAGCCGGACGCGCTCTCGTCAGACCCCGATTGGCTGTTCGCGCGGCTGGAAGCGGCCGAGCAAGCGGCTGGAACCGAGGAGCCGCTTGCGCGGCCCAAACTCGATCAACTGGCCTCGCCGCAGGTCGACACGATGGACGCGCAGCGCAAGACGTTCACCGTCATCCCGGTTCCCAAGCTATATGGCGGCGGAAGCGCCGCCGCGCACGATCCCGGCCTTGCGCCGATGCGTCCGCAGCCGTGCGCGATTTTCCACGAGGACGACGCGCTGCTGCTCGGCATCGCCGACGGCCGAGCGGTCACCCTCGCGGGTCGCGGCGGCTCGATCACCGTCGCGGCGCGCATCGATTCGCGCGCGCCGGTCGGAGGAGTGCTCGTCATCGCCGACATGCCCGAAGCGCCGGTCAACGTGCTGCTCGACGCGTCGGGCGCCGGCCGGGTGACCGTGACGCCGGCGGCAGCTCGCGAGGAGGCGACCGCATGAATCCCACGCTTGCGCTCGCGATCGTCATCGCCATCAAGGCCGGCATATTGATCTTCATCGTCGTCACCGCGTTCGCGTATCTCATGCTCGCCGAGCGCAAGGTGCTGGCCTGGTTCCAGCTGCGCGTCGGGCCGATCTGGTGCGGGCCTTGGGGACTGCTGCAGCCGGCCGCCGACGCCGTGAAGCTGGTGCTCAAAGAAGACCTGACCCCGGCGACCGCCGATCCTTTCATCTATAAGATCGCGCCGGCGCTGGCGGTGCTGACCGCGCTCATGGCCTACGCGGTCATCCCTTTCGGCACGTTCCCCGACGGCACGCCGATATCGATCGCCAATCCGAACGTCGGCATCTTGTATCTGCTCGCCATGGGCGCCATCGGCGTGTACGGCATCGCCCTGGGCGGCTGGGCCTCGCAATCAAAGTGGCCGCTGCTCGGCGCGATCCGCTCGACTGCGCAGCTCATCTCCTACGAATTGGCCATGGGCCTGTCGATCGTCGGCGTGCTCATCTTGGCCGGCACCACCGACCTGCACGGCATCGTCTCGGCGCAAACTGCGCACCACGTGTGGTTCTTCATCCCGCAGATCGTCGGCTTTTTGATCTACATCATCACCGCGACCGCAGAGACCAACCGCGCGCCGTTTGACCTGCCTGAAGCGGAGACCGAGCTGGTGGCGGGCTTCCATACCGAGTATTCGAGCCTGCGCTTCGGCACGTTCTTCGTGGCCGAGTACGTCAACATGATCACGGTGTCGGCGATCGCGACGCTGCTGTTCCTGGGCGGCGGCGACGGCCCGTTCGTCTCGGCCGTGCCGTGGCTGTCGATCCTATGGTTCTTGGTCAAGGTGGCGGCCTTGCTGTTCGGCTTCATCTGGCTGCGCGCGACGCTGCCGCGCCTGCGCTACGACCGGCTGATGGCGTTCGGCTGGAAGGTTCTGTTGCCGGTCGCGGTCGTCAATCTGCTGATCACAGCGGCGTTCGTCGCGCTGCGAGGACAGGGTTCATGACCAATCCGTTCACCGCGGCGTGGGGCATCGCGATCGGCTTGTCGACCACGCTCAAGTATCTCTTCCGCAAGAAGTCGACGATCGACTATCCGCGCGAGCCGTTTCCGCACCCGGAGCGCTTCCGCGGCGTGCACGAACTGCGCAAGTACGACGACGGCATGGAGCGCTGCATCGGCTGCGAGCTGTGCGCTGTCGCCTGTCCGGCCAACGCCATCACCGTCATCGGCGCCGAGAACGATCCCGCCAAACCGGTCTCGCCGGGCGAGCGCTACGGCTACCGCTACGAGATCGACATGCTGCGCTGCATCTTCTGCGGCTGGTGCGAAGAGGCGTGCCCGACCGATGCGATCGTGCTGACGCCGCGCTTCGACATCGCCGACTACACGCGCCAGCGGCTGGTCTTCGGCAAGGACAAACTGGTCGTGCGAGACCCGTACACGCAGCATCTGGCCAACACGGAGTCGGCGGTCGAGACCGACCCTGGCGTCGGTCGAATAAATTCGACCGCTACATCGGAGAACGCGCCGTGATCACTCTCTTCTGGATCACCGCGTTCGTCGCGATCGCGTCGGGCGTGTGGACCATCTCGAGCCGCCAACCCGTGCATTCGGTCGTCGGCCTCATCGTCAACTTCGCGGCGCTCGCGGTCCTGTTCTTGACGCTCTCGGCCGAGTTCTTGGCGATGATGCAGATCCTGATCTACGCAGGCGCGATACTCGTGCTGTTCTTGTTCGTCATCGCGCTGCTCACGATCGGCGCACAGCCGATCGAGGTCGGACCGGGCCGCTTGCCGTTCCAAGCCGCGCCCTCGGTGGCGGCGGGCCTGGCCGCGCTCCTGCTGATGGGCGCCGGGTTGCGCGTCGCCTGGTCGCAGTCGGCGGCGACGCCGCCGGCTGATCTGGGCACCGTCGCGAGCTTCGGACAGCAGTTGCTGACCACGCACGTCTTCGCCTTCGAAGTCACGGCGTTCATCCTGCTGATCGCGATCGTCGGCGTCGTCATGATGGCCGGCCGCCAGGAGCTGCGCTTCTGACCATGCCGCAAGTGCCGCTCAACCTCTATCTCGAGCTGTCCGCGGTGCTGTTCGTCATCGGCGCCCTCGGCTTTTTGCTGCGCCGCAATCCGATCACCATGCTCATGTCGATCGAGCTGATGTGGAACGCCGGCAACCTGGCGTTCATAGCGTTCGCGCGCAACTTCGGCGACATGAGCGGGCAGGTGTTCGCGTTCTTGGTGATCACGGTCGCGGCGGCAGAAGCAGCCATCGCGCTGGCCATCGTCGTGATGGTCTTCCGGCGCCGCGAGAACGCCGACGTCGACGACATCTCGGTGATGAGAGGCTGATGGCGGACTTCTTCTTGTCGGCCGCGCCGCTCATACTGTTCTTCCCGCTTATCGGCGCGGCGACGATCGCGATCTTCGGGCAGTACGTCCATCGCTCGGCGTCGGGCATCATCGGCTGCGTCTCGCTCGGCCTATCGTTCCTCTTGACGGTCGGCCTGGCCGCCGTCATCTTGCCGCTGCCGGTCGGGCAGCAGATCCTCTACAGCCACAGCCACTTCATCGGCTATTGGGCGCACCTGCCGCCGGACCTGATCATCTCGTTCCGGCTGCTGGTCGACCCGCTCGCACTGCTGTGGATGCTCATCATCACGGGCGTCGGCCTGTTGATCCACATCTACTCGGTCGGCTATATGACCGAGGACAAGAACTATCGCACGTTCTTCTCCTACATGAACCTGTTCGTCTTCACGATGCTGCTGCTGGTGATGGCCGACAACTTCTTGTGGCTGCTCATCGGCTGGGGCGGCGTCGGCTTGGCGTCGTACCTGCTCATCGGCTTCTACTACGACCGGCCGGTCGCGGTGCTCGCCGCGCGCAAAGCGCTGATCATGAACGTCATCGGCGACGTCGGCATCATGATCGCGATCTTCCTCATGTACGCGCACTTCGGCAACATCACGTATGAAGGCGTCTTCAGCCACGTGGGCACCGTCGGCGCACCGGCGCTGACCTGGATCGGCATTTGGCTGTTCGTCGGCGCGGTCGCCAAGTCGGCGCAGCTGCCGCTGCAGACCTGGCTGCCCGACGCGATGGAGGGTCCCACGCCGGTCAGCGCGCTCATCCACGCCGCGACCATGGTCACCGCCGGCGTGTACCTCGTCGCGCGCGCGCATCCGATCTACGACAGCGCGCCGGTCGCAGCGGAGATCGTCGCGGTGGTTGGCGGCGTCACGGCGCTGTTCGCGGCGACGATCGGCTGCGTGCAATACGACATCAAGCGCGTGCTGGCGTACTCGACCATGAGCCAGATCGGCTACATGATCTTGGCGGTCGGCGTAGGCGCGTACGCGGCCGGCGCGTCGCACTTCATGACGCACGCGTTTTTCAAGGCGCTGCTCTTCCTGTCGGCCGGCCTGGTGATCCACGCGCTCGGCGGCGAGCAGGACATCCGTAAGATGGGCGGGCTGGCCGCGAAGCTGCCGTTCGCGTTCTGGACGTTCGCCGTCGGCGCGGTCGCCATCGCCGGCATCTTCCCGTTCTCGGGTTTCTTCTCCAAGGACGCCGTGCTCGATGCGACGCTGACCTCGCACCATCCGTATCTGTTCGCGTGCGGCGTGGCCGCGGCGGGCTTGACCGCTTTCTACATGGCGCGGCTGGTCTTCTTGACGTTCTTCACCGGCGCGTACCGCGGCGAGCACGAAGTGCACGCGGAGGCGGCGCGCACGATGACCATACCGGTGGCCTTGCTCGCCGTGCTCTCGCTCGTCGGCGGGGCGCTCATACTGCCGCGCCATGACGAGCTGGCGATCATGCTGCGCAGCACGTTCGTCGACGCGCGGCTGCCGCAGAACGGCAACGAGTTCGATCTCGGGCTCTCGTTCGGCGTGCTCTTGATCGCGCTTGCGGGCATCGCGCTCGCCTGGCTCGCCTATGAATGGCGGCCGGCCATCGCCGCGGCGGCGAAGCGGACGTTCTCAGGCGTTCACGCGTTGCTCACCAACGCGTACTACTTCGACGTCATCTACCACTGGCTGTTCGAGCGGCCGACCTACGCGCTCGCGAACGCGCTCTTGCGCATATTCGAGACCGACGCGGTCGACGCGCTGCCGGCGTTCGCGGTGCGGCTGGGATCGTCGTTGGGAGGTCTGTCCACCCGCTGGGAGACCGGCTATTTGCGCCGCTATGGCTTGACGTTCGTCATCGGCGCCGCGCTGCTGCTCTTCATCTACATGCTCTTGGCGCACGGGTCAAGCGCGGGGGCCCTGCCATGATCAGCGCCATGGTCTTCTTCCCGTTGCTGTTCGCGCTGGTGCTGTTGTGCGTGCCGCGCGACAACGGCCCGCTGCTCAAGGGCGTGGCATTGGCCGGCGCACTCGGCACCTTCGCCATCTCGCTCGTGCTGCTGCCGCTCGCACCCGGCGGCGTGGTGCAGGACTCGCTGAATTGGATCAACGGCGCCGTCGGCGCCGCATATCACGTGCGCGTGGACGGCATCAGCCTGTGGTTCGTGCTGCTGACGACCTTCGTCACTGTGCCGGCCGTGTGGGCGGCGTTCGCATATCGCGATGCCGCGCGGCTGCGCGGCTATCTCTCGCTGCTGCTGCTGTTCGAATGGACGCTGCTGGGCTTGTTCACCGCCGACGACCTGCTGCTGTTCTACATCTACTGGGACCTGATGCTCATCCCGGTGTTCCTCGCGCTGGTCGGGTTCGCGGGCACGCCCCAGGCCCGGCGCGCGGCCTGGACCTATCTCATCTACAATCTTGCCGGCGGCCTCGTGCTGCTGGCCGGCGTCATCGGCTTGGTGCTGCAGACGCACACCTTCGAGGTGCTCGGCCACGGCTATCATCTCTCGCCCGAGTTGGCGCGCTGGCTGTTCGCCGCCTTCGCGCTGGCCTTCTTGATCAAGACGCCCGTCTTCCCGCTGCACGCCTGGATGCCGCCGACCTATACCCAATCGCCCCCGTCGCTCGTCGCGATGGTGTCGGGCGTGCAGAGCAAAGCGGGCCTGTATGCGTTCATCGTTTTCGCGATGCCGCTGTTCCCGGAGGCGGCGCACTACTTCGCCCCCGCGATGCTGGTCATCGCGGTATGCAGCATCCTCTACGGCGCGCTGCTCGCGATCGCGGAGACCAACGCGAAGACGCTGGTCGCATACTCATCGCTGTCGCACCTCGGATTTGTGCTGCTGGCGCTGTTCGCGTTCAACTTCACGTCGCTGCCGGCCAGTATCCTGATGATCGTCAGCCACGGCATCATCGCCGCGGCGCTATTCACGCTGCTCGGATTCATCGAGGACCGCGTCGGCACGAACGATCTCGGTGCGTACGGCGGCTTGGCCGCCGGCGCTCCGCGGCTGGCGGTGTTCATGCTGATCGCGGCGATGGCGGCGCTAGGCCTTCCAGGGCTGTCGGGCTTTGCGGGTGAGTTCTTGATCCTGATCGGCGCGTGGCAGACGCAGCCGGTGTATACGTCGCTGGCGCTCATCGCCGTCGTGCTAGCCGCAGTCTACGCCCTGCGCCTATTCCAAGGCGCGATGCACGGCCCGTTGCGCGAGCCCGCCGGCGTCGGGCCGATCGCCGATCTTCGGCCGCGCGAGTTCTGGCTTGTCGTGCCGCTGCTGGCCGCGATCTTCTTCCTCGGCATCTGGCCCGCGTGGCTCAACGATCGCATCCCGCTGCCGTCGCAAGCGGCAAGTTCACACGCCGCAACGGTCGAGCGCTCATGACGTTCCAAGGCGTCAACTTCGACTTCGCCATCCTCGGCCCGATCCTGGCGCTGGTGGTCGCGGGCCTGCTCGTGCTGCTGGTCGATCTGGTCACGCGCAGCGTCGCGCGCGGCGTGCTCTACGGCATCGGTTTTGCCGGCTGTGCGGCGGCGTTCGCCTGCATGATCCCGCTGTACGGCCGCAGCGTGACGACGGTGAACGGCGCGTTCGCGACCGATCGCTTTTCGTGGGGTTTTTCGGCGATCCTCATCGGCACGCTGGCGGTCACGCTGTTGCTGTCGTCGCTGCGCAACGCCGACGATGGCGGCAGCCCCGGATCGTACGCGGCGCTGCTCATCTTCTGCACGATCGGCGGCTTGATCATGGCGGGCGCCACCACGCTGATCGGCATCTTCTTGGGACTCGAAGAGCTGTCGCTCGCGCTCTACGTGCTGGCCGGCAGCGGCTACCCGCGCCCGGCCTCAGAGGAGGCCGCGCTCAAGTACGTCTTGCTCGGGTCGCTCGCGTCGGGCTTCCTCATCTACGGTTCGGCGCTGCTGTACGGATCCGCGGGCAGCGTCTCGATCGCCGCGCTCGCGGCCTCCGCAGCGAGCCTGACGCCGTTGTTCCTCACCGGTTTCGCGCTGCTGCTCGTCGGGCTGGCCTTCAAGCTTGCGCTGTCGCCGTTCCATCTGTGGACGCCCGACGTCTACGAGGGCTCGCCCATCGCGATCACCGCATTCATGACGGTGGCCGTCAAGGCCGCCACGTTCGCCGTGCTCGCGCGCTTCGTCTATACCGCGTTCGGACACGACAGCGTCGCGCTCGTGCCGTTGTGGATATTGGCGATCGCGTCGATGCTCGTCGGCAGCTTCGGTGCGCTGCGCCAGCGCAACCTCAAGCGGCTGCTGGCCTACTCGAGCATCTCGCAAGCCGGCTTCATGGTCGTGGCGCTCGCGGGCGTGGGCGAGTACGGCCTCTCGTCGCTGTTGTTCTATCTCGTCGCCTACGCGCTCATGAACCTCGGCGCGTTCGCGGTCATCGCGATGTTGGGCGACGGCGATGAGGCCTACGCCGACATCGACGCCTATCGCGCGCTGTTCTATCGCCGCCCATGGGTCGCCGTCGCGTTCACGTTGTTCTTGTTCTCGCTTGCCGGCATTCCGGGCACCGCCGGCTTCTTCGGAAAGGTGCTGCTGCTCGAACAAGGCTTCGGCGCCGGTCCATGGGGCGTGGCGCTGGGCTGCGCGCTCATCGCCGGCTCGATCGTGTCGATCTACGCCTATTTCAAGGTGATCTGGCTGATGTTCGTGCCGCAAGAGGGCGAACAGCCCGTCACCGCCGGCAACTCGCCGCTTTCGTGGATCCCCATCGGACTGGGCGTCGCGGGCGTCATCGCGCTCGGCGTCATTCCGCAGCTCTTCGTCTCGCTCGTCTCCGCCGCGCCCTAGGGCGGGCCCGCCGTCGAGACCGTCAGCCCGTCGGGCCGCAGATACTTGCGCGCCGCGTCCTGGATCTGCGCCGGCGTGATCGCGCCATAGATCTGCGGCAGGCGCGCCGAGTAGTCCAGGCCCAGTCCGAGCAGCTCCTCGCGCAACAGCTCGTCCGCAAGTCCTTGATCGCTGACCTCACCGGTGATGACGGCGTCCGCCGCGAGGCGGCGGAATTGCGCGAGTTCATCCTCGCTCAGCGGTTCGTTCTGCAGCGCGCGCATCTGTACGATCGCCTCCGCGATCGCTTTGTCCACGTCGCGCGGGTCGGCGCCGAAGCTCATGCTCCACGGACCACCGCCGGCCGGACTGTCCGAGAAGCGCGAGCCGATGTCGTACACGTAGCCGTCGACGTCGCGCACTTGATGCAAGAGCTTGGAGACGAACGACCCGCCGCCAAGGACGAAATTCATGAGCTGGGCGGCCGCCAGATCGGGCGCGTTCCGCGCGATGCCCGGCGCTCCCGCGTTGACCTCCACCTGTGACGTGCCGTTGACGATCGTGTTCACGCGCCGCAGTGCCGCCGGCGCCGTCGCTCCAGGCAGCTGCAGGTCGGTCGCCACGACGCGCTGCCACGACCCGAAGAGCCGCTCGACCTGCGCGCGCACGGAGGCGGTGTCGACGTCGCCCGCCACGACGATGACGGTGACGTTCGGCCCGTAGTGCGCGCGGTACGCGTTTTGCACGTCGGACCGCCGCACGGCTGCGAGCCCCTGCGGCGTCCCCGTGCTTGGGCGTGACCAGGGATTGGACGGCGGATACAGCTCGCGATACAAGCGGTCGCGCGCGACGATCGCCGGGTCGTCGCGCGCACTGCGCCGATCGTCGATCAGCTGCGCCTTGGCGTCGGAGAAATCTTGCGGATCGAATCTGGGATGCTGCAGGACGTCGGCCATCAGCTCCATGGTCGCAGGTTCGTCCGACGCCAGGGTCTGAGCCGACAGCCCGGCGCCCGCGAGCGTCATCGAGGTGCTGACCGTTTCACCGAGCGCATCGAACGCGTCTTGCAGCTGGTCGTAGCTCTTGCGCGTCGTGCCGCGCAGCAGCATCTCTTGCGTCAGCGCTGCGAGGCCGCTGTGCGATGGCGGATCGAACGCGCTGCCGGCCTGCGTGAAGGTCTCGATGACGGCGCTCGGGTTGACGTGGTTCTCCGCGACGATGAGCGTGAGCCCGTTGGGCAGCACGAAGCGCGCGGGCGATCGCGTCTGCGGTGCGGTCTGGTCCTCGGCGACGTAGCCATCGAACGCGCCTGCAGCGGTCTGCGAACGGTGCGGCCAGCGCCTTGCAAATGTTTCACGCCCGTGCGGCGGCGCCCACGACGCGTGCGGCGAACGCGCAGTGTACGTGCCGATCGTGACGTTGTCCGGCGTGAGGTAGGCGCGCGCGGCCTGCTCGACCTGCGCTGCGGTCACGGCCTCCGTCCGTGCGACGAAGCGCCCGTCGTTGCGCCAATCGCCGGTCCACGCCTGCCAGCGCGCCAGCCATTGCGCGAGCGCTTCGACGCCGTCGTGCTCGAAGACGTACGATGCGACCACTTGCTTTTTCGCCCGGCGCAGCTCGGCGTCGCCGACCGGGTGCTGCGCGAGCTTGCGCAGTTCGCGCTCGATGACGGCGCGCGCGTCGTCGGGCCCTACGCCCTGCACCAGCGTCGCCGTAATGGTGTAAAGGTATGGATCGTACGCCTGGTTCGGTTCGGTCACGAGGTCGGTGGCGTATCCGTCATCGACCAGCGACTGATACAATCGCGACGATTGTCCCCCGGCGAGCACGGCGTCGAGCACCTGCAGGACGTAGCTCTCGTCGCTGTAGGTCCCCGGCACGTGATAGGCCATCTCGAGCCGGTCCGAGGAACCGACCCCGACGACATTGACGCGCCGCACGCCGTGCTGCGCCGGCTCGACGATCCGCTCCAACTGCGCGACCGGCCGCTGCGCGACGCCGTCAAAGTACGAGTGCACGAGCGCGAGCGCGGCATCCGGATCGACGTCGCCGGCGATGACGAGCACCGCGTTCTGCGGCGCGTAATGGCGCACGTAGAAATCGTACACGAGGTCGCGGTGCGCGGCGAACGAAGCGACGACGTCTTTCCAACCGATCGTCGGCCAATGATACTGATGCGCTTGCATCGCCGCCGCTTCCACTTGTTCGTCGAGCAGCTCCGACGGGTTGTTGTCGGCGTTCTCGAGCTCGGCCAGCACGACGACGTTCTCCGCCGCCAGCTGCTTGGGATCGAACGCGGCGTTGACCATGCGGTCGGCCTCGACCTCGAGCGCGCTCGCCAGCTCGTCCTTGTGGAACGACTCGTAGTAGTAGGTCGAGTCTTGATCCGTGTTCGCGTTGTTGTCGTAGAAGCGCCGGTCGATGTCGCCCGGCTTGAGCAGATCGGTCGTGCCTTTGAACATCATGTGCTCGACTTGATGCGCGACGCCGGTGGTCCACGGCGTCTCGTCGCGCGATCCGGCTTTGTACAGCACGCCCACGGTGACGACCGGCGCGGCGTGGATCGGCGCCACGACGACGGTCAATCCGTCCGCCAGTGTCGTCGTCACCGCATTGATATCGGCGCGCGCCCACGACGGCGATGTCGCGACGAGTAGCGCAGCGCAGACGGCGAGCAAGCGGACGGGCATGGAGCTCTTTTTCAAAGGAAAGCCCGGCGAATCATTGGAACAGCCGGACCGTCCGCCGTAGACGAGTCGCACGGTCCTATGGGTCTGGCCGGGTGGTTGCATTGAAGAGTCATTTCACGAGCGGCATTTTGACGTTGCTGCGCCGCAGCGGCCCGATCGCCGCGATGCTGCTCGCGTCGGCGCTCGCGCCTGCCCTGGCCGCTCCGCCGCCGGTCGGCATCGTGACGCCCAACGCGAGCGTCGCGCTCGCCGGCCAGCCGATCTCCATCACCGTCAACGTCCAAGGCCCCGGCCCCATCAACCAGCCGACCATCCTGGATTTCGGCGACGGCTCTCCGCCGCTGGCCCTGAACCCGCCATATCCCAAAGTGGCCAGCCACGCCTACGCGAACCCGGGCACGTATCAGCTCAAGCTGACGATCATCGGTTTTGTGAACCCGATCGGCACCGCCACCGTGACGATCCTCAATCCGGCCAGCTTCTCGCTGACGGCCACGCCGACGAGCGTCATCGCGGGCCAAGCGGTCAACTTCACGGCAGTCACCGGCGCATCCATCCCCGGCGCGTTCGTCGATTTCGGCGACGGCACATCGGCGCCGGCGCCCGCTCCGTACAACCAGCTCGTCCACCGCTATCAAACGCCCGCGTTCTACACCGCGCGGCTGGGCATCGTCGGCCAGGGCGTGAGCTTCGCGCAGACGCAGGTGTCGGTCAGCGCAAACTCGGTCAACGTGCCGGTCGGCCAAATCTACTCGTCCTTCTTGGTCGGTTCGCCGGTGCTCGCAGGCGCTGACACGGCCATCGCACTGACCTATCGGATCTTCACTCCCTTTGTCATCGGATCGAGCGGGGTGAGCCCGCTGCAGGCGATCGTCGAGCTCACCGACAGCAAGGGCGACGTCATCCAGCGCAGCGACCCGTACGCCCTGCCTTTCACGCAGCAAAACGTCAACGCGCCGCAGACGGTGATGATCCCGTACACCGTTCCTGCGGACGCCGGCGGAGACTACCTCATCCGCGTCTACGTGCGCGTGAATACCGGCGGCACGGTCGCGGTCGCGCGCGCGCAACCGCTGCAGATCATCGGTGGGCCGGATCCGGCCCCGAAGATCACCAATGGTTTTCATGCCAGCGGCGCCGTGTTGAGCAGTTCTGGCACCAACCGCGGCGGGTATGGGGTAAATATGGGCTTGACCACCGCGCTGCAATGGTCGACCGAAGAGCTGCTGCTCACCGGAACGTTCGACCCGGTCTCCAAGAAGATCGATCCTGTGGTCACCTTCGAGTCGGCGACGCCCGCGCCCGTCACGGCGCCGGCTGCGACCTCGGCGCCGGACGCCACGACGTCGCAGGTCGACAGCGGGCACGTGCCCGCGCCGCCGACGAATGGGTCGCCATCCGCGCAGAGCACGCCGTCCGCGCCCTCGCCGGAGCCGGGCAATCAGAAAACGCCGGAGCCGGCCGCGTCGGTACCGCCCAGCCTTCCGACTCCGACGCCGTCGGCGACGCAACCGCCCAAGGCCCAAGAAGCAGACAGCGCCGCCGGCGGTTTTACGAATTCCGCTGCTCCGGCGAGCCCCGTTCCGGCGCCGAGCAGTGCGCCGCCGACCGGGCCGAGCAACTCGACCGGTTCAGCCGCAGAGCAAGCCGGTCCCGCGGTCACGCCAGCGCCTGCCCCGGCGCCCGCTCCAGCGTCGGCACCGGGTGCGGTTGCGCCCGCGTCGCCGACGTTGACCTACAAGGACGTCGTCGGCCGCACCGATGCGGCCATGCCGGCGGTGATCGGCAGCAAGGAGACGTTGCGCGGCATCGACGCCTCGTACGCGCTGCAGTCCGGCTGGACGTTCCACGGCGGCGGCGGTTACTTCCAGCTCCCCAGCAACACCACGACCGAGCGCACGGGCGAGCTGCTCGACGTGATCAGGGCATGGGACTCGGGCGCCGACTCGTTCAGGGTGGCGTTCTCGCGCAATCAGGACGACGTCAACAAGTTCGTGCAGACCGGCACGACCGGGCCGCTGGACGTCACCGCGGGCGTCTTCGAATACGCGCAGCAGCTGACGCCGCATATCAGGGCGCTGCTCACAGGCGGACGCTCGAACACGCAACCCGAGACCGATGGCATGCCCGCCTACGACGACACCGTCGATCAGGCCGACGTCGTGTATAACGTCGGCGCGACGACGTTCGACATGCAGTATCACAATGCGGGCCCGCAGTTCGGCACGTTGAGCGGCGCGTCGGCGCTGTCCGATCGCGCGGGCGGCGGCGCCACGCTCAATCTCACGACTTCGCCGATCTCCACGCTCGCGCTCGTGTACAACAACGACCTGGTCCGATCGGTCTTCTCGCGCACGACCAACACGAACGCGACGTTCAATATCGTTCCGCCCAAGTGGCCGGGTGTCACGGTCGGACTGGAGCGCGACACCGCCCTTGCCCCGGGTTCCGACGCGCTCACCAAGACGCTGAACTTCGGCATATCGAAGACCGGCGTCTCCAGCGTCACGATCTCGGGCATCTTGGCGGCCGTCAGCGATTCGCTCGCGCCCGAGGCCTACTCGACGACGCGCACCGGCGTGGTCACGTACCAGTACGCCAACGGAGCGCACACGTTCGGCGCGGGTCTCAACGCGACCGACACGACGAGCGCAGCTTCGACCGGCACGGTGACCGAGTCGCTCAACTATGGATTTTCGTTCGGAGGGCACGCGCCGCCGAATCCGAACGGCCTGCCGCTACCGCCATCGCGCAGTTTCGAGACCAAGTTCGTGCTCAGCAACGTCAACCTGCGCGCGCTCACCAGCGGCGGGCACACGGCGACGCTCACCGGCCTGCTTTCATGGCATGTCACCCCGCAGCTCGCGCCCGGTGTCGAATTCAACTATCAACGTCATTACGACAACGATCCGATACTCGACTCCGAAACGTCGTTCGCGCGTTTCCGGCTCGACGTCAATATCTAGGCGCACCGCCGCGGCGGCGCGGTTGGTTGCGGTGCTCGCCGCCGCAAGCGTGCTTGGCGTCGCTTGCGCGCATGGCGCACCGCGAAGCATAACGTCGCCGCTGCCGCTCGTGACCGGTGCGTATCCGCAATACGGCCATGCGCCGGACTTCTCGTGGGTCGCCGGCAAGCTCGCGCCGCGGCCCGACGGCTGCGTCTATCTCGAATTCGATCCGCACCATGCGCCGCCATGGGATGGCCGCATCGCGTTGATCGCTCCGCCGGAATTGCTCGCGCGGTTTCCGAGCGGCGATATGGTGGTGGCGCGCGGCAGCCTAAGCGGCGCGCCGCGCGGCGAATGTGCCGGCGCGGCGCTGGATGTCACGGGAATCGGCGAGCACTAGCGGCGCGCGGCCGCATTGCCGGTCAGGTCGAGGTGTGGTGGCGGTGGTGTCTGCCGCTCGGCGTCGCGGTCTCGACAGGCGTCGGCGTCGCAGCAGGCATCGCGTTGGGCTGCGACCCCATGTGCGTGTGTCGCGCGCCGGCCGGGTGATCGCCCTGCGCCACGGCGTCGGCACGGCACATGTACATCCCGTTCTTGCTCTTGCCGTACCACGGATCGCCGGGATCATGGAATGCCTTGGTGTGCATATTCACCCACACGATGTCCGAACTCGCGCACTTCAGCCCTGCAGGGATCTTGGCGGCCACCGCGAGCGGCAATGCATTTTGCTCGCCTTGGATGACGCTGGTCGGCGTCGGAGCCGCAGTGCTCGACGTATTGCTGTTCGACGAGCCGCCCCCGCCGCAGCCGGCCAATACCGCCGCCGCTGCGATCGATGCGACCAAGGTCACGGGCTTCCAGTGCTGCATATCCGGTTCTCCTCATGTCCCGAAGCGCAACCGTGCGAGGGCGCACGCTTGCTTACGCCGAAGATACTAGTGTAACCGACACTTTCCCCTGCGAGTAGCGTTACCCTCGGAGGTCGGGACCCCTATATTGAAACGATCCATCGGCGTCTTCGCCGCGTGTGTTTTCTTCGCTGCCGGCAGCGGCGCGTTGGCGGATGAGACGTCGCTGACGGGCGGCAACACCGCCGCGGCACCGGTCAACGAGCAGGCCGCCATCCACCGCGTCGGCGATGCATTCGACTACACCGTGCGCGGCAGCATGACGCAGGCCATCCTCGCAAACGATGCTGTCGGCAAACTCATCGACCAGCCGGGCATGCCCACCGCCCTCGACGGGCGCGAGCACATCTCGATCAAACAGATCTCCGAGCAAGGGATCACGCTGCATCGCTCGGGCCTCATCGTCGCCGTCGTGTCCAATCGTTCGGAGAAGAGCTCGGGCAAAGGCTGGACGCTGGTGCGCGACGACGGCTCGATCGCCAAAGACACCGGCAACCTCGGCGGCGTCTTCTTGCTGCCGCTGCCGTTCTTGGGCGAGCGGTCGGTCAACGCCGGCTCGGATCTTGCGGTCGGCGCCACGTGGTCGGACAAGCTGGGCACCAAGATGTACGGTATGACGGCGCGGCCGGCGATGGACTTCGAGATCACGGGGCAGCGGCTGCTCCTCGGGATCAGCGTCTACGAGCTTGAAGCGACCGGCACCGCACCGATGAAAGAACCGGTCGTCTCCAACACGGGTGAGGCGCTCGGGTACGCGACCGGTACGGCGCACATCACGGTCCAAGGCGAATACGACCCGATCAACCATCGCATGATCTCGATGGAGGTCGACCTCACCGACACGTTGCGCATCTCCGGCCCCGGCAAGCATAAGGGGACGGTCGACGATCACCAGCACTACGTCGTCGAGCTCGATCCGTCATCGCTCGCCGTCGGTTCCGGGCAGGCGGACGCGACGACTCCGACCGTCGAGGCGCCCCTCACCCACTAGGCTCTACGGTTTCGGCGCCTGCTTGGCCGCGAGCGCTTGCTTGCGCGCCTCTGAATGGCTGTAGCCGTAGACCGCGTAGAACACCAAGCCGACCAGCAGCCAGACGCCGAAGCGCGCCCAGACGATCCAGTCGGTGCCGTAGAAGATCAGGACGAGCGATAGGATCACGCCGATCGCCGGAAACACCGGCACGAACGGCGCGACGAAGCGCCTCGGGCGGTCGGGCTGCGTGTAGCGCAAGATGATCACGCCGATGCACACGCAGATGAATGCCGTCAGCGTTCCGATGTTCACGAAATCGAGCAAGGTGTTCAGGTCGAACATCGCCGCCAGCACGCCGACGACGACGCTCATGATCATGGTCATCAGCGCGGGCGTGCGGAACACCGGGTGGATCTTTGCGACCCCCTTGGGCAGCAGCCCGTCGCGCGCCATCACATAGAAGATGCGCGCCTGGCCGATGAACGCCGTGAGGATGATCGACACCGCGCCGATGATGGCGCCGTACTCCAACACCCAGGCATAGCGTCCCAGACCCACCGACACCCACGCGCTCGAAAGCGGCGTGTTCTCGCTCACCGCCGAGGCCGGCACCATGCCGGTCAGCGCCATCGCGACCGCGACATAGAATAGCGCTCCCAGGCCGAGCGATCCGAGGATCGCCAGCGGCATGTCGCGCTGCGGATCCTTGGCTTCTTCCGCGGTCGTGGTGATCGCGTCGAAGCCGATGAACGCGAAGAACACGATGAACGCGGCGCCGAGGATGCCGTGCACCCCGTGCGGAGCGAACGGGTGCATGTTGGCCGGATGGAAGAACGGGATCGCGGCGAGCACGAACAGCACCAGCACGCCCATCTTCAGCACGACGAGCACCGAGTTGGTGCCCGCCGACTCGCGGATGCCGACCGCCACCAGCGCGCCGACCGCCACGCACGACAAGAACGCGAAGACGTCGAAGAACGTGTGCTGGGACGGCGAATAGAACGCGGTCGCCCAGAGCGGCAGATGGACGTTGTAGCCGGCCAAGAACTGCTGCAGGTTGCCGGACAGGATGTTCGCGTCCGGCGCAGCCGACAGCGCATATTCAAGGATCAGGTTCCAACCGATGATCCATGCGACGATCTCGCCCAGCGTCGCATAGGTATACGTGTACGCGCTGCCCGCGACGGGCACCATCGACGCGATTTCGGCGTACGCGAAGGCGGCGAACATGCACGCCAGGCCGGCCAAGAGGAACGCGATGACGACCGATGGCCCCGCAAAGGAGTGCACGCCGGGACCGATCGACGCGAAGATGCCGCCACCCACCATGCTCCCCAGCCCGAATGCGATGAGCGCCCACGGGCCGAGCGCGCGCCGCAGCCGCGGCCCCTCGATCTCCTCGGTCTCTTTGTTGAGCGCGTCGATCGAACGGGTGACGAACAGGCCCATCACGTGCTCCCTTTGCGCGGCGCGTCCGGATCTTCCGGCGCGCCGAGCGAGAGCCGCATCAGCGCCTTGGCGATGCGGCGCAGGTCGGATGCGGCGATGCGCTTCGGGGGCGGCGAGCCCGCTTCGAGCGCGCTGACGCGCCGCTCGAGATCCACGAGATGCTCGCCCAGCGCAGCGACGAGGTCTGCCAGCCGGTCGCGCGCGTCAGGCATTCGCGTCCTTAGCCGACAGGATCGGCTCGCCGGTCAGCGGCCAACGGATGCCGACCAGCGGGTCCTTCCAGCTGAGCACGCGTTCGTGCGCCGGGTCGAAGTGCGCGGTCATCTTGTAATGCACCACGCTGTCGTCGAGCGCCAAGAAACCGTGCGCGAAGCCGCGCGGCACGTAGAGCTGGTGATGGTTGGTCGCGCTCAGTTCGAAGCCTTGCCAGCGCCGAAAGGTCGGCGACTCCTCGCGCACGTCCACGATGACGTCGAAGATGCGGCCGGCCAGGCATTGGACGAGCTTGGCCATGCGCATGTCGTAGTGCATCCCGCGCAGCACGTGGCGGCGCGATTGCGACACGCTGTCCTGGAGCCACTCGTCGCGCATGCCGAGCGCAGCGTATTTGTCGCGGGCATAGGTCTCTTTGAAGAAGCCCCGATCGTCTTTGAAGACGTCGGGGACGAAGATGCGGGCCTCCGGAAAGTCCGTCTCGATGACCTGTATCATGCATTTCCGAGCGAGCGCGAAGCCGGGGACGCGTCTGTAAACCGCGCCCGTCCCGATGCGAGGTCGCTTCCCCCGGCGTCCCGCAGCATCCTCCGCGTTCTTAACCGGACGATAAGGCGCTTTGCGTATGCTGTGCTCATCAGGAGGCGCTGTGACGCATCATCATTTGTTCGCGCGTGCGCTCGCCATACTCGGCGCTCTCGGGCTGAGCCTCGCGCCGGCCATCGCATTGCCCGCGCAGGGCGGACCTGCGCCGCTGCCAGCCACGAATGCGGCGCGCTTGGCGCTCCTGCGCCAGAAGATCCGTTACGTCTTCGTCATCTATCAAGAGAACCGTTCGTTCGATTCGTATTTTGGCACGTTCCCAGGCGCCGACGGCTTCTACTCGGGACTGCCGCGCGAGATCCCCGGCTTCTCGCAGCCGCTGGTCAATACCGATGGAACGACGTCACAGATCTCGCCCTTCCGCATCGGACCGGCCGAATACGCCGCGGATACCGATGACGTCGACCATTCGCACGCGCGCACGATCGCGAAGATGGATATCGTCGACGGCGTGCCGCGCATGGACCGCTTCGCGTTGACCGAAGAGCTCAAATACACGCCCTCGGGAAACCCGACGCTGCAAGCCAAGCAGTTCGGCGAGCTCGCCATGGCGTACGAGGATTGCGACACGGTTCCGTTCTTGTGGCAGTACGCCAAGCGCTTCGCGCTCTACGATCACATCTTCGAATCGATCAGCGGGCCGTCGACGCCGGGCAACCTCGTGATCATCGCGGGCCAGGCCGGCATCACGCAGTGGCTGCAGCATCCGGAAGAGGGCTTCACCGCCGACGGCAACACCGGTCCGGGCGTGCCGGTTGTCAACGACGCCGACCCGTTCTGGGGATCGCCGTCCGACCATAGCGCGAATCCGATGCCGGTCAACCCCAAGGACTTCCCGGGTTATGAGACCCAGTACAACCTCACGTTTGCCGGCTTGCCGATCACGCTCGCCGGCCGGTCCATCACGAGCGTCGCCGGCGCCGACACGAACGCGGCCGGTGACCTGCGCGATATCGGTGACGACATCACCATGCTCGGCCGGAGCGGCGTTGCGAGCTCGGTGCCGTGGGGCTGGTACGAGGAAGGCTACACGACCGAGCCGTCGGATGACGCCGCCGGTCCGACTGACGCGATGGGCAGGCACGCATCCTACATCACCCACCACAACGGTCCGCAATACTTCGGCTACGTCGCCAACAACAGCCACATGCGCGCGCGCCTTCATGGACTTGACGACTTCTTCGTCGCGCTGCAAAAAAAGTCGCTGCCGCGCGAGGGCGGCGTGTTCTACGTCAAGGGCGGCTATCGCAATATCATGGGGATGCACCCCGCGAATCCGGATCCGGCGGTGCAGAAGAGTTTCCTCGGCGACGACGACCACCCGGCGTATTCGGACGCGCAGATCAGCGAGGCGATGGTCGCCAAAATCGTCAATCTCATCGCGCGCAGCCCGTACTGGAAACAAAGCGCGATCATCATCACTTGGGACGACTCGGAAGGCGACTACGACCACGTGCGGCCGCCGATCCAATACGCGTTGCCCGGCGAAGCGTGGGTGAGCGAAGGTCCGCGCGTGCCGCTCATCTTGATCTCGCCCTACGCGCGCCGGGGCGGCATCGTGCACGAGTTCGGCGATCAGTCCTCGGTCGTCAAGCTGGTGGACGACGTCTTTGGACTCACGCCGCTTTCCTCACTGCCTGATGAGGCTCGAGCGCGTGCGCTCGGGCTGGCCCGCTATGGCCTGGACACGCTTGGCCCTGAGGATGATCCCGGCAACGCGATCACCGACCTGCTCACCGGATTCGACGACGGCCGGCTGTCAGGAAGGACGCCGGCGCTGCCCGCGTCGGATGCGGTGATCCCGGACGATACGGTCAATGCGCTGCCGCAGAACACCGGCTTCGGCTGCAAGGCGCTCGGCATCGTCCCCACCGACGACCAGATGGGTCTGCACAACCCGATTCCGGCCGACTTCAACCCTCGCCCGAAGACCAATCCGACCAAGAATCCTTGAAGTCGTGCGGCGCCCGAGACGGGCTAAGGAGCTTAGCGCTTACCGCTCTGGCGCTGCGCCATGCGCTGGTTGCGCTCTGCCATGACGCCCATGTGTGCTTTTTCCGCGTCGGAGAGGGGCGTGCTGATGATCAGCGCGCCCTTCACGCGTTCAGAGGCCTCGCGCGAGCTGCGATAGAGATACGAACCGAGGAGATAGATGACGACGGTTCCCGCAGCCGCCGGCCATCCGAGATAGCGGTATGCGAGATACGCGACGACGAGAACGACTATCCACTGCAACACGCGTTATGCTCCTGTCAGGGCGATTCTATGCCTCTAATGCCCTCATGCGGTTGGGACTAGTCAAGTGAGGGGTGATAGCTTCCACAGGTTGACAGCGGTCACATTTCGCTTTTCGTGAGAGGAAACCCGGATCATGTTTATCGCCCCCGTAGCTCCCCCGGCGCCGGTGCCCATCTACAGCGGTTTCGACTACGTCACGGTAGACGCGCAGCGCCGGCGCGTGTACGCCGCCCACGAAGGCAGCCAAGCACTGCTCATCGTCAATGCGGACAACGGGCAGGTGCTCGGCCAGGTCAGGGTCGGGCCGCTGCACGGCGTGGCAGTCGATCCTGCGACCGGCCACGTCTTCACCGGTAACGGTACCGACCGCTCGGTTTCGGAGGTCGATCCGGTGGCGATGAAGGTGCTCGACACGGCCGACGTGGATGGCGCTCCGGACGCGATCGCGTACGACCCGGTGCTGCACCGCGTGTACGCGCCTGAAGATGACGGCACGCGGATGTTCGTCGTCGACACGACGACGATGAAACAAACCGCCGTCCTGCCGATACCCGGTCATAAACCCGAGTATCTGGCGATCGACCCGAAGACGCACAAGATCTATCTGAACATCGACGATCTCAACCAGTTCGTCGTCATCGATCCCACCTCGCTCAAAGTAGTGCAGACGGTTTCCACGCCGGGCATCGAGCACAACCATCCGCTTCAGCTCGATGCCGGCCTTGGCCATCTCTACGTCTCCGGCCGCGGCGGCTTGATGCTGACCTACGACCTGAACGGCAAGCTGCTGTGGTCGACCAAGTACGACGGCTATTTCGACCAGTGCGACCTCGATCCGGTCAGACATGATTTGGCGTGCGGCGGCAACGGCGGCGTCACGATCTTCCACGACTCCGGCAGCGATGTCTCGGTGCTCGGCTTCCAGCCGATCGCGAAGGGCGTGCACACCGTCGGGATGGATTCGCAGACGGGCAACTTCTGGACGGTCTGGGCCGCGCCGAACGGCGACTTCGTCCAAGGCTTTAAGGTAGGGCCGTAGCCTCTCGCGCGAGCGGGTTCTCGCATCCGGCCTCCGAATGAAGCGCTCGCGTTCGCTTGAAACGGAGGTCGATGTGATGCGTGGACCGCTGCTCGGATTTGCTGCGTGCGTCGCTGCTGCGGCGTGCATCATCGGCACGACAAGCGCCGGCGCGACGGCGTCTGCTGCGCCGCCGTTCGCGCTGCCCGCGACCTTCTCGGGTCTCGAACCGTGCGCGGACTGCCCCGGCATCCGCGCGACGCTCGCGCTCGCCGCGGACCATTCGTACGTCCTGACATTGCATTACCTAGAGCGCGACGTTCCAGATGTGGTCTACACAGGTCCCTGGTCGTATGACGTGGGCACGTCGAAGGTCAAGCTGAGCTCGCCCTATGGCGCGCCGCAGTATTTCCTCGTCGTCGATCCGCGCACGCTGCGCGTGCTTGACCGCTCAGGCAACGAGCTCTCGACGCGTGCGCCGCAGACGCTCACGCTGGTCTCGCTGGGCTCCAATCCGTGGACGTTGGTCGAGCTGCGCGGACAGCGCGTCTCCTCGAGCGCGACGCAGCAGCCGGTGAGCCTCGATTTCGAGCCCGGCGGTCGCATCAGCGGCTCGACGGGCTGCAACCAGCTGACCGGCTCGTACACCCTAAAGGGGAACGAGCTGCACCTCTCACCGCTCGCGACGACACGCATGATGTGTGCCAGCGGCGCAGACGTCGAAGCGGCGTTTCTCAAAGCGCTCGGTGAGGTGCAGATCTACAATCTCGACAACGGCAGGCTCAATCTATACGGCGGCGGGTTCCCGCTCTTGCGCTTCAAAGCCGCGCCTCTCACTCCGGTCAACGCGATCGAGCATTAACGGATATAACGGATCGGCGGCCCCGGCCGCAGCCCGTGATCGGATCTGACGCCCGGCACGGGCCGTTCGCCGGCTGCGCTGCGCATGCGCAGCGAGCTCAGCGTCAGCACGCCGGGCTTGGGCACGTACATCGCTTCATCGAATGACGGCGAGGGCGCATTGGCGACCGCGAAGATGCCGACCGGATGGCCGGCCGCGAACGCCGTCGCGATGTAGTCGCCGACCATCGGCCCTTGCGACGTCTGCGCCAGCCAAGCCAAGTTCAGCGGTCCGGTGAGGGTGAGCGGTGTCGTCCACGTCGCGCCGCCGTCTTGCGAGCCGACGAAACCGGCGAACAGCTGACACGTCGCCAGCGTGCAGCTCGCGTTCGGGAAATAATAGTATGTCAGGCCGATATGCGCGCCCGCGCCCATGGTCGCCGGATCGATGCCGATGCCTGGGATGAAGTGGTCCACGGCGCTGGTCGCCGCGTCGATCGGCACGCGCACCGGCGCCGTCCAGCTCACGCCGTCGACCGTCGTGCTGACGACGATGTCGTTCGAGCTGCAGCCGGCGCGGAAGCGGCAATCCTGCCACGCGAGATAGAGCTTGCCGCTCGCGTCCATCGCCGCCGACGGCAGCGGGCTGGTGCGCATGTTGCCCGCCACGAGGTGGTCGGTGATGGGCGTGATGACGACATGGGATGACCACGTCGCGCCGCCGTCATGCGAGGTGAACGCGATCATGTTGGCCTGGAAATTGTCGTCCATCGGCACGATCACCGTGCCGCCGGGCTGCACCAGCGGCTGGCCGCCGATGCCCACCGCATTGTCTGCGGTGCTCTTGACCGCCCCCCACGTCGCGCCGCCGTCGGCCGAGGTGCTCATGTGGATCAGACCGTTGGCGTTTGGATCATCCCACTCGACATAGCAGTGGCCGTAGTACGGGCTGCTCGGCGTGTCGTCGCATGTGATCCAATCTTTGTCGCTCGAGATCTGGCCCGGTGCGACGGCGACCGGCAGGTTCCAGTTCATCGCGTCCGTCGAGCTGCTCACGAGCACCGCAGGCGCCGGATTGTTGCTGAAGAGGATCGGCAGCGTCGACATCAGCCAGACGTTGTGCTTCGCGTCGAAGGCGACGCTGGGATCGCTGACGCTGTCGAACAGACCCGGACTCGGCGCCCAGGTCGTCGTGCCGGGCAGTGAGCCGGAGGTCCAGGTCGCGCCGCCGTCTTTCGAGGTCGCAAACCCGACATCGGATGAGCCGGCGTTGAAGAAGCGGCCTTGCTGCAGCGCGGCGACGAGCGTCATGCCGGATGCGACGACGTCCGGCTCGACCTCGGTGGCGTGCTGGCTGCTGGCATTGCTGAACGGGTCGGTGCTGACGCGCATGACGACGGACGGCCCGGGGGGCGCAGTCGCAGGCGGAGGAGTCGGTCTGCCGGGAACGCCTGGTTGCGAACCGCCGCCGCAGCCGGCTAACACGGCGGCAGCGGACGCGAACGCCAAAAGACGAGCCGGCGATATCACCGCCGGCTCGGTTACGCGCGACTGGATGAGGGACCTTGGCGCTATTGGTGGTTCCCGTGCGGAGCGCCCGGCGCCGGAACTCTGGCTGAAGGCTGCGGCATATTCATCGCGTGCGGACTCCAGCCGCCCGATGGCGTCGAGTATCTGTTCGGCGCGTAGGGAGCTTGCCCGGTGTACGGGCGCATCATATCCGGCATGCCCGGAATGTACGACGGACTGTGCACGGCGCTGACGCTGCCGGGACTGAACTGGCTCCACGCACCCACTCCAGCGGGGGCATTCGCCATCGTGTGCACGGCTGCCACGCTCGGCGCGTTGGCTGGCCCGAACCGGCTCCACACGTTTGCCGTTTCGTCGCGGGTGATCGTGTTGCCCGAAGCGTGCTGCGCGCCGTTTTGCGCGGGCGAGTTGATCTGGTTCGGAGCGCTGGCTTGGACCGGCGCGATGTGTGCGGGCGCCTGGTTCTGGCCGCCCGCCGGCCCGAACCGGCTCCATGCGCTTGTCTGGCCCGTTGCGCCCGGCGCGTTCTGCGCCTTGACCGTGCTCGCGGTCGCATGCTCCGCTTGCGAGGTCATCTGATGTGAGATCGCCAGCGCGTTCGCGCGCTGCTGATCGAATGTCAGCTCCGCTTTCGGGGCGAGCATGGCGGCGAAGTGCGGCGATAGCGGTGCGGCCGCGACCCCGCCTTCGGATGTTTGCGTGAAGCGCACGTCGGCCTTGGTCGGCGCGACAGGCAGCCATCCCTTGGCGAGCGTCACGTCTTGCAGATCGCGCTGCTCGACCGGGACGTAATCGTACTTCGATCCGCCCGTGAACGACCCGGCGCGCACCGCCGTCACGCCGCCCGGCCAGCGCGAGTTGCCGTAGGTGTTGCCGATATTGTGCACGCGCGCGACGCGGTTGTAGTAGGGATAGTACGGTTCGTACGGAGCCAGCGGAACCCAGCCGATGTTGCCGAACCCGAAACCGAATCCGCCGCCGCCGAAATTGAAGAACGCCACCAACGCCGGCTGCCAGTAGGATTGATAGTAGCGCGGCCCAGGATACCACGCCCAGCCGAAGGCCGGAGCGTAGAACCAGCGGCCGTAGTGATAGGGCGCCCAGCCCCACGGCTCGTACCCGACCCACGTCCAGCCGCAGTAGTTGACCCACGACCAGCGGCCGTACCGGTATGGCGCCCAGTTGTACTGGCTGTACGGTGACCATACGTAGCCGTAGTTCGATGTCGAGATCCATTGGCCGTAGTTCGAAAGGTCGGCCAGCCCGACGATGTCGGGACTCGCGTACGTCGTCGCCGCGTAGGCGCGCCACGCGAACTTGTCGCGGTCGGAATTCCAAGTGTCGAAATCATCGTACGATATGGTTTGGATCGTGCGGAAGCTCGGATTGGCCGACGATCCGTGGATCGCGACGGTCACGCCTTGGCTGATGGTCTGCGTGCCTTGCGGCGCGATCAGCTCGGCCTGGCCCGCGCGCACGGTGAGCAGCGTATCGCCGTCGGCGGTGACGGTGACGCGGTACGCACCGGCCTCTTGCGGCCGGATGCGGATCGATGGGGTTTCGACCTGCGGTCGGCCGTCGCTGACCTTGAGCAGGCTCAACTCGATGGTACCCGCCGCTAGCTGCAGCGTGTGGTCGGCCGGATCCATGCGCGTGAAGCGCAGTTGCACGTCTTCGCTCGCGCGCACGAAGTTGGCGTCGTCGATCTGGATCTCGGCACGCGATCCGTTGCCGGTCGCGAGGTAATCGCCGACGATCATCGGCGCGTTGATGGCAGCCGCCACGGTATCGCCCGAATCGCCCTGCTTCACGGTCACCGTGCCGTTGAGCGCGCTGATCCGCGCGACGCTCACATATTGATCCTGGTCGGCCCGCGCTGGGAGGCTCGGGACGCACAAGACCAGAGCAAGAGCGAACGCTGCCAGCCCTGGAACCGTCGATCGACCCATGACGACCCCCAATCTATTGTCATCCTATCATAATCAAGTGAAAAAGTGATGGGAAAGTCCCGTGGGCTCGCTTGCTTGCCCGCATCGCCTCATGGGAATTTATGCATCGCCTTGTACACTTTCTAAGGATAGGAGAGTCTTCATCGTGCAAAACATCCAAACGCCCCAATCGACGCGCTTTCTCGCGCTGAGCCCCGCCGGCATGGCGGCGGGTCTGGCCACGCTCGCCTTCTTAAAAGGCATTTTGGCCATCCCGATCTTGTTCGCGCTGCATCTCCACATGGCCGGCATGGCCGGACGCATGCGCGGCGGCATGCCCGGCGGAGGATACCCCGGCGGCGGCATGCCCGGCGGCAGTATGCCCGGCGGCCAAATGCCCGGCGGCAGTATGCCCGGCGGCGGCATGGGCCCGCACCAGTGGAGCCACGTGGGCGCGATGAGCCACATGAGCGCCATGAGTCACCTCGGCGTTTGGCTTCCGCTGTTGTGGCTTGCTGCCATAGTCTTCGCTGCGATCGGCGGCGCGCTTTTCGCCGTCGTCTACAACGCCGTCGCCGCATACGTCAGTCGTCCGCGCACGCAAACGCCGCAGGCAACCGCGTAGCGTCTCATTGTCCGCCTGACAAGACGAGGGACCGCGCATGCGGTCCCTCGCTCGTTTTGGGCCCGTGCGGAGCGTCGTCTATTGAATGCCCATCCATGCCGCGAGCATCCGATTGTAGTACTCCGGCCATTGCGCCTTCGATAGCATCATGGGACCCGTGTGGTACACGACCTGCGATATCGAGCCGGTAAATGCATTCGGCACCGTGTAGTTGGCATCGACCGGCGTCGAGTTATCCATTCCGACATCGAGGCCTTCGAACCAAGGCAACGTCAGTGGCGTTGTGTGGGGGACTCGGTGGCTATCAACGGTCGTGCCGTCGACGCTCAACGTGCCGACCCCACCTTTACCGAAGCCGCCGCCGTCGTACTTAAAGCTGAAGACGACGCTGTGCTGGCCTGGCGAAAGCGCGGATGCGCCCTTCCAACGGAACATCTCCAGTTCGACGAAGTTGTACGAGAACGTCGGCTTTCCGTGATCGAGCCAGAGCGAATAGCCTCCGAAGCGGCCACCGTCGGCGATGATCACACCAGTGGCGCCGCTCGACGGAACCGTGATATCGCCCTCGATGCTGTAGTTCGTGTTAAGAATGTTGGGCGTGTCGGCTTGATTCAACGCCACGATGCCCGGGTGGTACGTGATCACTGCCCGGCCACCCGTCAAACTCGGCCGCGGATCGAAGAAGTTCGGCGCGTTGTTGAGCGGGAACGCGTTGTTCTTCTGCGCCTCTGACACGAAAAGATCTTGCAGTTCTTTGAGCTTGTCCTGATGCGTGCTTTGGACGTCGTTATATTCCGTCCAGTCGTCGTCTGCCGTGACGTGGTAGAGATGCCACTTCTCGGTACCCCAGACATCTTGGATGGGCGTATTGGTCGTCGGCGTCCATGGGATCGCGTGCGGCTCGGCCGCGGCGATCCAGCCATCGTTGTAGATCGCCGGCGCACCGAACATCTCGAAGTACTGCGTGTGATGCGTTGACGGCGCGCTCGCGTTTGCTTTGTCGAACGTATAGGCGAAACTCACGCCCTCGATCGGCTTCTGCGTCACGCCGTCTACCGATGTGGGTTGCGCGATTCCGGCGACGTCCAGAATCGTGGGGTCCACGTCGATGACGTGGTGGAACTGCGCGCGGATGCCGCCCGGATCGCTGATGTGGCCGGGCCACGCGACGATCATGCCGTTGCGCGTGCCGCCGAGGTACGACGCGACTTGTTTGGTCCACTTGAACGGCGTGTCCAGCGCCCAGGCCCACTGCACGGCGTAGTGGGGATCGGTGTACTCGCTACCCCACAACGGGCCGAACTTCGGCCAGAATTTCTCGATCGGTGGCACGATGCCGTTGAAGTCTGTGACTTCGCTGAACGTTCCTTGCAGCGTGCCTTCAGCGCTTGCGCCGTTGTCGCCGTGGATCAGGATGACCATCGTGTTGTTGTAGCGGCCGGTGTCCTTGAAGGCCTGGATGACGCGGCCGATCTCATAATCGGTCTGCGCAAGATATGCTGCGTAGACCTCCATCTGGTGCTCGTATGCGGCTTTTTGATAGGGCGTGAGCGTATTCCAGTGCGGGAGACTGATGTCGCCGTATCCGGCGCCCGCATAATCTTTATCCTCGGGATTGGGCCACGGCGTTAGCTTGGCGTTTTTCGGGATGGTGCCCATCGCTTGCATGCGCTTGAACGCCATCTCGCGATATGCGTCCCAACCCATGTTGAACTTGCCCTTCATCTTCGCGATCCAGTCGGGCGTCGGCTGATGCGGCGCATGTGTGGCGCCTGGAGCGTAATAGAGGAAGACCGGCTGGCTGGGTTTGAGATCGTTGATGCGTTTCAGCCACGCGATCGCCTTGTCCGCGATGTCGACGTTGAGGTTATAGTTCGGATGGCCGACGTCCGGGAAGATCTGGTTCGTGTTCTCGAAGAGCGTCGGATGCCACTGGTCCATGTCGCCGCCGATGAAGCCGTAGAAGTAGTCAAAGCCCATGCCGACGGGCCACTGGTCTTTTGGCCCCGCGTCCGTGGCTTGCCACAGCGGCACGTTGTGGTCTTTTCCGAACCACGCTGTCGCGTATCCGTTGTATTGCAGCAGACGGGCGACCGTCGCGCTATCTTTTCCGATGGTGCCGTTGTATCCGGGGAAGCCGGTCGCCACTTCGGCGACTTGCTCGAATCCGACGTCGCCGTGGTTGCGCCCGGTGATGAGCGCGGCCCGCGTCGGCGAGCACAGCGATGTCGTGTGGAAATTGATGTAGCGCAGGCCTTGTTTGGCGAGCGAATCCGAAACCGGCGTTGGGATCAGGCCGCCGAATGTGCTGTTCGCCGCGAAGCCCTCGTCGTCCATGATGATGAGCAAGACGTTCGGAGAGCCCTTCTTGGGCGCGATCTGCGGCGGATACCATGCGGTCGAGTCATAGACGTTCTTGCTGATCACGCCGCCGAATGTCGGCTCGGGAGCCGGGATGACGGTGCTTTGGCTGACGTCGCGTGTCGCGGTGAGCGACGCCATGTCGGTCTTGACGATGCCGTTCCACTGTTCCGCCGCAAAGGTCGCGGCGCCGAGCGAGAGCAGGACGATTAGGATAAGACCAGTGCGTTTCATCGATGCAGAAACTGCCTTTCAGGATCTTTCTGTTGGGAAAGACACGTTGCCCGGCGTTGAACCCGGCGACGTGAGCCGTATTTCGGGTTTTCATTTTCAGCCCCCTCCGATGATGATGCGCGGGCTCATGGGAGCCCACGTCGGTCGCGTCGAAAAATGCGCAGATGAACTTGGCGATGTCGGGCGGATTCAGAGGTTTCTTGTGCGGGACGAGCGCGCTGCTCATCGCCTTCACCTCGGTTTCTTGCGCGAAACCGACCGCCGCTAACGCGCCGTCCGCGGGGATGTTCGCGTCAGCGGCACCCGACGGGTCGCAGTGCGAGCCAAGCGTTCTCACACCCGATGTCCTACCTGCTACGAGGCATCCGGGTATGATGTGGATCCCGGGCGGCGAGTTCTCGATGGGCTCGAACAATCCGAAGTTCGCCGACGCGCATCCCTGGCATCGCGTGCGCGTGAGCGGCTTCTGGCTTGCGAAGACGACCATCACTAACGCGCAGTTCGCTGCGTTCGTGAACGCGACGCATTATGTGACGGTGGCCGAGCGCAAGCCGCTGCAAAAAGATTTTCCGGACGCGCCGCCCGAGGCTCTCGTCGCCGGCTCGCTCGTCTTCACGCCCCCCGCGCATCCGGTGGAGCTCAACGACGATTCGCAGTGGTGGCGCTACGTGCATGGGGCCGACTGGCGCCATCCGGACGGACCCAAAAGCTCGATCGGGGGCAAAGATGACTATCCCGTCGTGCAGATGGCGTTCGAAGACGCACAAGCGTATGCGCGCTGGGCGCACATGCGTCTTCCGACCGAGGCCGAGTACGAATTCGCCGAGCGCGGCGGCTTGAGCTGCAGACCGTACGCGTGGGGCGATGAGTTCACGCCCAACGGCAAGACGATGGCCAATACATATCACGGCCACTTCCCCGACTCGAGCACGGCGCCGCACAATCATCCGACGACCATGCCGGTCGCATCGTACCATCCCAATGGCTACGGCTTATACGATATGTCCGGCAACGTGTGGGAGTGGACCTCGGACTGGTATCGCGCGGACTACTATCAACAGCTCGCGACAAACGGCGGCGTCGCGGTCGATCCGCACGGGCCGTCGACGAGTTACGACCCTCAGGAACCGGGCGTGAACAAGCGCTCGGTCCGCGGCGGCTCGTTCTTGTGCACCGATCAATTCTGCTCGCGCTACGAAGTCGGCGGGCGCGGCCAGACCGAACCTAGCAGTTCAGCCAATCACATCGGCTTCCGCGTCGCGGACTAGGAGGACCACCCATGCAGCGCATTCGATCGCTTCTTTGCTGCGCATTGGCCGTCGGGACCATCGCGTTGCCAGCTCACACGAAAGCCGACACGCAGAACTCGATGACGGCGGCCTCGTGCGCGCAGTATCAGAAAGCGCAACAACAGCTGGCGCAGGTGTACTCGCAAGTGCGCAAGATGCACGCCGCTGACACCGACTTCATCGCGAGGCTCGAGGCTGCCGAGCAAGCATGGGCCAATTTCAGAGACGCCGAGATCAAGGCGGTCTATCCCTCTCAAGACGCGAGCGAATACGGCTCGTCGCAGCCTATGTGTCAATGCAGCCTGCTCACGCAACTGACGCAGCAGCGCATCCTACAACTCCAAGCCTGGCTGAAGCCGAGTGAGGGCGACGTCTGCGCGGGTAGTCGCACCAAATGATGTCCTGGGAGGCCATCAGCGCGGTCGGCAGCGCCGCCACGGCGGTCGTCATCTTGGTCACTGTGATCGTCGGCTGGCGGCAGCTGGACGAATTGCGACGCGCCACCCAGCTCGAAGGCGCGATGCGCATCTTCGCCGAGCTCGACTCGCCCGAGGTCGACGAGGCGCGGCGCTTCGTCACCTACGAGTTGCCCGACAAGCTCAAAGACGCGCAGTTCGTCAAAGAGGTCGAACTCACGGCGCTGGGCGACCCGCGCGTGCATAAGGAGCTCGTGCTGCTGCGCTTCTTCGACCGCGTCGGCACCTACGTCGAGGAAGGTCTCATCGAAGGCGACATCATCAACAAGGCGGCCTTCGGGCGGATCTTGAGCTCGTGGGAGATGCTGCGCGACGTGATCGAGATCCATCGGCGCGTGGTCGGCGGCGATTTTCTGTGGAAGCGTTTCGAGATGCTCAAGGACAGCGCGGCGCGTTGGGTGACCGTTCAGGGCGTCGATCCGCATAAGGCGCGACAGTTCATCGAGGCGGCGCGCCGAGAAGGCTGACGCCGGGCCTGACGCTTGCCTGCCCACATCGAACTCTCATTTCCATCTCAGCCCATTCCCATCGAGCGGCCATATCATGAGCACGCCCACTCCCACGCTTCTTTAGGAGACTAAATACCACACGTGAAGAACCTAAGACCATTGCTCGTCGCGACGCTGTGCGCACTTTCACTCGCAGCGCCGGCACTCGCGCTCGCACAAGGCAGCGCGATCTCGGATGCGACGCAACCCGTCGCCCCGAGCGCTCAACCGAGCGGCCAACCAGGCGCGCACCACCATCACGGCATGGCCGCCATGCTGCGCAACCTCAACCTCAGCCAACAACAGCAAGACCAGATCAAGACGCTTATCACCAGCTACAAGCAAGCACACCCGCAAGGCAGCCAGCCCGATCAGGCTGCTCGCAAGCAGCTCAAAGAACAGATCCTCGCCGTGCTGACGCCGGACCAGCGCGCCAAGCTCGAAGCCGAAAAGGCGGCTTGGAAAAAGCAGCATGGTACCGTGACCCCGTCGGCGTCGCCGTCTCCTTAAGGCGACCCGGCAGACGAAAAGGCTGCGATCATCTCGATCGCAGCCTTTCTCTTTTCGGCGGGCTCGTGACGAAATCAGGTCACGATGCTTTGCGCGAGCCGTGCGCTCCAACGATACAAGGCGACGATCGTCACGACGAACGCGATCGCGGCGAGCGGCACGGCGAACACCTGGAACGAATCGCCGACCAGCGCGAAGGGCGTCGCATTCCCGGTGCTGACGATGACGCCCGCGAGCAGCACGCCGAACAGGCTCTCGCCGACGATGAGACCCGACGCGACGAGTACGCCCATGCGCCGGGCGATATCCGCGTTGGGCCCTCTCGCGACCCAGCGGTTATAGATCCAGCCGGCGACCGCGCCCACCACTGCCGCCGAGGTCGTCGCCGCCGGCAGATAGATGCCGAGTCCGACCGCGAGCGGCGGGAATTGGTAGCGCGTCTTGGCGCGCAAGAGCTCGTCGATCGCGATGAGGACCACCCCGATCAGCGCGCCGATCCCCAACAGTCCCCAATCGATCTCCCCCTGAATCACGCCTTTCGCCAGCGCGGAGATCAAAGTCGCCTGCGGTGCCGGCAGCGCGTGCGGTCCTGTGAAGCCATACGCTTTGTTCAGCACGTCGAGGATCGGCGGAATGACGATCGAGCCGAATATCACGCCGCCGATGAGCGCCACTTGCTGGCGCCACGGCGTCGCGTCGACGAGCTGGCCGGTCTTGAGGTCTTGCAGGTTGTCGTTGGAGATCGTGGCGACGTTGAGCAACACGGCGGTGACGAAGAGCGCGTAGGCGACGAGCGCCGGGGCTCCTGTGGCTCCGGTGGTCTTGGCGACGAGCAACAAGAGCAGCGAAGCGCCGATCACGGTCAGGATCCCAAGCCCCGACACGGGGCTATTGGAGGCCCCGATCAAACCCGCCATGTAGCCGCAGGCGGCGGCGACGAAAAATCCCGCGATGACGACGTAGATGACGCCTGCGAGAACGAGCGGCACCGTCAGCGTCGCGATGGCGCTGCCCTGGATGAAGACGGCGAGCAAGAATGCGAGCGGGATGAAGCACGCGACGCTGATGAGCGCCACGACGCCGATCGGCAGATCGCGCTCGGTGCGAGGCACCGCGTATTCATCGCCGCCCGCAGCCGCGCGCGTGCGCGCCGCGGCGATCGCCGATGTGATCCCGGTATAGACCGGCCGCATGAGCCGGCCGAGCGTCCACAGCGCCGCGATGCCGATCGTTCCCGCGCCGATGAAGCGCACTTGGTGGCGCCACACCGACACCGCGACATCGGCGGCAGGGCCGGCTGCCGGATGCAGTGCCGTGAGCAGCGGGGTCAAGATGCCCCACGCGATGACCAAGCCGCCGAAGATCGCGAGGCCGACTTGTATTCCGATGAGATGGCCTGCGCCGACGAGCGCCAACGACATCGACATGCCGAACCCGGTCGCGCCCGCGCCGGCCCGGAAATACCCGCTGATCTCGTCGGTGAAGATGCGGGCCGCGGCGAGCGCGGCGTAGCCGGCAGAGGCGAGCGCGCCCATGGACAGCGCCAGCAGGCCTTTCTTGTTCTCTTCGACCGACGCGGCATTCGCATCGCGCGAGCCCACGCCGACCTTCAGCACTTCCGCTGCCGCCACGCCCTCGGGGAATGGCAAGTCGGATTGGACGACGAGCGCGCGGCGCAGCGGCACGCTATACGTCACGCCGAGGATACCGCCGATGGCGCACACCGCGAACGATTCCCAATACGGGAACCCGGTCCACCAGCCGACCATCACGAGACCCGGCAGCACGAAGATGATGGCGGACAGCGTTCCGGCGGCCGACGCGATCGTCTGGACGATGTTGTTCTCCCAGATCGTCGCATTGCGGAAGGCGCGCAGTACGGCCATGGAGATGACCGCCGCGGGGATGGACGTGGCGAACGTCAGTCCGACCTTGAGGCCCAAGTAGATGTTTGCAGCGGTGAACACCAGCGTGATGGCCGCGCCGAGCACGAAGCCCCGCCAGGTGAGCTCGAGGCGCGTATCTCGGGCCATGGGGACGGTCGCTGTGGCCAAAGGTCAAATCCTCCGGGCGCGAACGATCTCGGGCTAGCGCGGGTTCTTCGGGATGGGCGCGAGTTCTTTGTGGGCTAGATGGGCAAGATTCACGTGGGGCGGATTCGAACACGTCGGTCCACTTCTGACGGCATAGGAGCGCACACATGAAAGCACGAGCAGCCAAAGAGGAAAAGAGCTTGACGCGAAAGCGCCTCGCCGAGCTGTTGAACGAGGATCTCTCCCGCGAGTACCAGGCGATCATCGCGTATGTCGTCTACTCGCAAGTGCTCAAGGGCGCCGAGTACATGAACATCGCCGACCAGCTCGAGCTGCACGCCAAGCAAGAGCTCGAGCACGCGCTGATCATCTCGCGCCAGATCGACTACCTCGGCGCGATGCCGACCGTCATGGCAAGGCCCGTGCGCACGTCCGGCAAACCCAAGGACATGCTGCGCTTCGATCTGGCCAACGAGGTCGAGACGATCCGCAACTATCGCGAGCGCGTCCGGCAGTGCGAGCAGCTCGGAGAATTCGCGATGGCGGAGCAGATCCGCGGCATCCTGGTCAACGAGCAGGACCATCAGATCGATTTGGCCACCGCGCTGGGGGTGGACCCGCCGGACGTATCAGGCTAGCTCGCGTTCAACCGCCAGATCGCGAAGTTGAGGATAGCCGCAAAGGCCACCCAGAGCAGGTAGGGCACGAGCAAGAGCGCTGACAGTGCGTCTATGCGCGAGAATGCGAGCGCTGTCGCGGCGATCGCGAGCCAGAAGACGATCACTTCCGCGAACGCCGCTGCTGGATTGCGCATGCCGAAGAACAACGCGGACCACAGCACGTTGAGCGCGAGCTGCACGGCGAACAATGCGAAGGCCCACGAGGCGCCGGCGAAGCCCGCGCGCAGCCAGACGAGCCACACCGACACCGCCATCATGATGAAGAGCAACGTCCACACCGGTGCGAAGAGCCACGAGGGCGGCGTCCACGCAGGCTTGCGGATGTTCGCGTACCAATCGCCGAGGCGCGGCGTCGTGAATATCGATCCGAGCGCGGCGGCACCGAAACATGCGGCGAGGGCGACGATAAGCCCGATCGCCATCACGACGGTGCGGCCTCGAGCGCGCTTCCCGAGGAGCTGCTGACCGCATCACCGAGAGCGGCGCCGCGCTTGACGATTTGATCCGCCAGGCCGGCGAAGATCGCGTCATGGATAGGCGCGACTGCGTACCAATACAGTTGGCCGGCCAACCCGCGCGGCTCGAAGAAGGCCGTGAGCCTCAGCGTCGATCCCGCCTGGTCCGGCACCACGGCGAACTCCAACCAGGCGTTGCCCGGCAGCTTCATCTCGGCACGCAGCCGCAGCAGGCGGTCGGGCTCGAGCGCCTCCACTCGCCACAAGTCGACCGCGTCGCCGATGCGCATCGACGCCGGTGAGCGCCGCCCGCGGCGCATCCCGTTGCCGCCCAGCGCCCAGTCCATCATGCCACGCAACGCCCACAACCAGTCGGCATAGAGCCAACCGCGCGAGCCGCCGAGCGACGTCACGACGGCGAAGACGGCGCTCGGGGATGCACCGGTGCGACGCTCGCGACGGTCCATCAACATGCCCTGGACGATTCCGCGGAACTCGCCGAGCGACTGGCGGCCCTCGTACGCGTCAAACCATGTCGTCGGCCGATCGACACCGCTATAGCGGTCCAAAGCGCGGCGGATCGCTTCTTCGCACCCGATCGGCCGGATGTCGAAGTCCGAAAGCGCGGCCGTATTCTGCACGATCATCTCGCTGCGCAAGCCGTCGATGAGCGGCCGCGCGATGCTCGCAGGCACCGGCGTCACGATGTGTATCCAGTACGATGACAGGCGCGGCGTGAAGAACGGGACCCCCACGATCGTCCGGCGCAGCCCGCGCGCACGCGCGTAGCCGAGCATCAAGTCGCGATAGCTCACGATATCCCGGCCACCGATGTCGTAGGTGCGGCCGATCGTACGCTCGATGGCGAGCGCGCTGACCAAGTACTCGAGCACGTCGCCGACCGCGATCGGCTGGGAGCGCGTCGCGACCCATTTCGGCGCGATCATGACGGGCAGCCGCTCGGTGAGATACCTGATCATCTCGAACGACACGCTGCCCGAGCCGATGACGATCGCGGCTCGGAATTCCGTCACCGGTGGGCCGTGGTCGCGCAAGATGTCGCCGACCTCATGGCGGCTGCGCAAGTGCTCGGACAAGTCGCGCTTCGCATCGCCGAGGCCGCCTAGGTAGATGATTCTCTTCACACCCGCAGCTTTGGCGGCGGTGGCGAAATTGCGAGCCGTCTCACGATCGCGCGTTTGAAAGTCAGCTCCGCCGGCGCCCATCGAATGGATCAAGTAGTATGCGACGTCGATGCCTGCGAATGCCGCCGGCAGATCGAGAGAGTCCCGCACGTCGCCCGGAAAGATCTCCGCCCCGGCGAACCGGCCGGCGAGCCGCTTCGGCGAGCGCGCCAGACAGCGCACGAAATGGCCCGCGGCGATGAGCCGCGGTACGAGCCGGCCTCCGATGTATCCGGTCGCGCCGGTGACAAGAACTCTCATGCCAAGTGTTTCCCGCTCGGTCGCGGTCGAGGCCTGTGCTTCGCGCGCCGTTGTCCAACCTTCGTCCAACGTTTGACCAAGAGAATTTCGTGAATGTAGCGACTTTGGCCTCAGCCGCACGCTGGAAACGTTTGAGGACGCCTGGCACTTACGTGTATGGTGTCGCCAGGCGAGCAATCGCCGAACTCAACGTTCTCGCACGAAGGAGTCACTCACATGCAAACAACCGGTTTAAAGGACATCGTCGACACCGCGGTCGACGCCGGTTCGTTCAACACGCTCGCGGCCGCAGTCGGCGCGGCCGGCCTGGTCGACGCGCTCAAAGGCCCGGGGCCGTACACCGTGTTCGCCCCGACCGATGCCGCGTTCGCCAAGCTGCCCGCCGGCACGGTCGACGCATTGCTCAAGGACATCCCCAAGCTGAAGTCGATCCTGACCTACCACGTCGTCGCCAACAAGTACATGTCGTCCGACGTGAGGGCGAAGACGACGCTGAAGACGCTGCAAGGCCAAAGCATCGTCCTCGAGCCCGTCAGCGGCGGTATCAAGGTCAACGATGCTCACGTCACACAAGCCGACATCGAATGCTCCAACGGCGTCATCCATGTCATCGACGCCGTCATCCTGCCCGCGTAAGCACTCGACCACGCCGATGCGAGGGGGCGCTCTCAAGCGCCCTCTTGAATCATCGCGCGAGATGGCAGACCATCGGATTCTCGGCGCGTCCAAACTCACCGGGCTCACGCCCGATACCATACGGAAGTGGGAGCGGCGTTACGGCGTCGTCGATCCGCGCCGCGACACGCGCGGGATCCGGCGTTACTCGGAAGCCGATATCGCGCGTCTGCGCGAGTTACGGTCCGCGACGGATCTGGGCTTCCCGATCGGCGAAGCCGCGCGGCTCAAGCCCAAAGAGCTGGCGGAGCTCGTGCGGGTCAAGGCGCCGCAGGCTACGGTCTCGCGCCCCAGAACGCGACGCGGGCACGCGGATTCGTTCACGCGCGCGGTGCTCGGCGGACTGCAGCGCTACGATGGCGAGCAGGTCGACCGCATGCTGGCGGCCGCGTCTCATCTATTGACCCCGGCGGAGTTCGTCTTTGACGTGATGTCGCCGCTCTTCGGCGAGATCGGCGAGGCGTGGCGCAAAGGCGCGATGGAGATCGGGCAGGAGCATCTGTTCTCGGCCATCGCCCGGTCGGTGCTGGGCAATCTCATCCGCCGATATGCGGTGGCGCAGGATGCGCCCCGCGTGCTTTTCGCCACGCCCGCCGGCGAGCCGCATGAGTTCGGCATCCTGCTCGCGGCCATGCTCGCAGCGTCCGAGGGCATCCGCGTCCATTATCTCGGCCCGAACATGCCCTCGTCGGAGATCGCACGCAGCGCTGCGGAGGTCGGCGCACGCATCGTCGTGATCGGGGCGGCACGTAGCCGAAGCAAAGCTGGCCTGCGGCGAGCGGTCGCCACGTTGTCGGCGGCATTGCCCGATACGACCGAGCTCTGGCTCGGGGGAAAGGCCGCGACCGGCGTCGTCGGACGCCAGAGCGGGCACCTGCAAAGGGTTCCGACGCTGCGGGAGTTCTACGATCGCTTGCGGCCGCTGCGGAGCTACTCCGCGTAGAAGCCGAACATGTAGATCCCAAGCGCCATCGCGAAGAACGTCCACAGCGTCGCGCCCAAGCGCCCCTTGATCAGTCCGCCGTCGGCGAGCAGTTTCGCGGCAGCAAGTCCGAAACCTAAGAACGAGAAGATGGCGTGTTCGCGCTTGACCGCTTGCATCGAAGCGATCATCTTCTGCATCGCCGGGTTGGACGCCATGCCCGGGTCAGACATGTGCTTCATCATCTGCTGCGTCTCGATGCCGCCATGCGTGTGGAAGAACAGATAGACGGCGCCGAAGACAGCGATCGCCGGCACGGCCCACACCTTCAACAACGGCGGCAAGAGATCAGCAGCGCGCAGCAGTTCGACGATCGCCAGCACGAGCAGGAGAACGACGAAGACCCGGTGCTGCAGTACTGAGGGGTCTTGGAAGCTCATCCAAAATCCGTACGGGCCGCTCGGCCACGCCTTAGGGTCGTTGCGCAAGAACAGAAACTCCACGAGACCCAACAGCACCAGTCCAGGCACGTAGTTCACCCACGTGCGGCGCGGCCACATCAATCCGGCGATCAGCGCGGTGAAGCCCCAGAAGAACAGGAAAAATCCGGCGCCGCGATGGTTGAACACCGACCAGTCGGTGTCGTTCACAGGCGATGCGATGCCCATCTCGGGGTCCTGCATCATCTGACTCGGCATCGGGGTCGCGCTGGGCTGCATGCCACCCATATCCATGTTCATGGGCATCGGAGTTGCCGCGGGCGCCGACGCGGCGGGCGAAGGACTCGGGGCGAAGAATACGCACGCTGCGATAAGAGCCAGCGTGAGAACACCGCGTAGGATCATCAATCGGTCTCCTTTGGTCGAGGCTCAATGCCGCCTTGCAACGTCATGGACCTCTTGTGCAGCTCCTGCAAGCGGAACGCGAGCGGCGGCATCGAGTCCTGAAGGGCGGCCAGTGTCACCCAGAAGCCGCGGACGCCCAGCGCGTGCCGGATGTAGTCATCGGCGTCGAGGTCGGCGAGAAGGCGGCGATTTGCCGCGTACAAGAGCAGCGCGTTCACGCGGCCCCCGCTGAGAACCGCGCCGTAGCGGTCGCGCGAATACGTCCTCGCGTGGCGCAAGGGGTTCCCAAGATAAGGAATCACTTCGATATACTTGAGCAGCAGCTCGTTCCACAGCTGGGTGTGTCCAAGCCTGATCCGTCCAAGCTCGTATCCGATGAAGTATTCGGCGATGTCGTGCGATTGAGCAAGGTCGGTCTCGAGCGCGGCTTCTCCGAGAACGATGTAGTCGTGGTTCCAATCCGAACCGGCCTGCGAAAACGGCGGAGTCACGCGGTCGGTGATAAACAATTCCGGAACGGCCGCCATGCCAAGAGCGCGGCATTGCTCTTCAAGGATCGCGCGCAGCGGCTTGAACTGTTCGTCCGACGCAAGCACGGCGTTGGCGACCATGCGCGCTCTGCGAGCGCTGCGCAGGAACGATATTGCCGGCAGGCCGACCAGTGCGGCGAGGGTCAGGTCGCGCACCAATGCGAGCTGCTTGGCGATGTAAGGATAGCTCTTGAGCCAGTCGGGCTGCAGATACAGCAGGACGATAGCGCCCCCCAGCAAGGCGAAATTGACCACGACCGATGCTACGAAATACGGCATCTCTAATGGATGCCGCAGCGATCTTTCGTCGATGCCCTTTACCGGCACAGGCTCAGCCACTCGTCCGCGTTCGACGCCAGGGGAGCCCTTCCAGCCTTGCCGAGCCACAGGGGTCGCAAGGACGATTTCGAACCCGTGGTGCGCATGGCAGCAGAAGAACGCGTTCCTATACCGGGAACGGAGCGCAAGGTCTGGCCCGGGAGCCAC
This sequence comes from Candidatus Eremiobacteraceae bacterium, assembly GCA_035314825.1. Lineage (NCBI taxonomy): Bacteria > Bacillati > Vulcanimicrobiota > Vulcanimicrobiia > Candidatus Eremiobacterales > Candidatus Eremiobacteraceae > Candidatus Eremiobacteraceae bacterium. The sequence continues at coordinate 23,249 of DATFYX010000020.1, read as the reverse complement.
CAGGCCGAGCCGCTCGTCGCCGATCACGACGTCTTGTTGACGGCATGGCTGCGTCCGAGGCGCGGCGGCGAACTTGACGCCGACAGGGCACGGGCGCTCGGGGCCACACCGCCGTCGCGGCGCGCATATATCGATCGAAAAATGCTCGCGGAGCAGACCGGCGCAGACCCCGCAGATGTCGAGGCGCTGCGGCGCTACTGCGAACGTTTCGCGCTTACCATCGCCGAAACGCAGTGGAGATCCGTATCGGTCAGCGGTTCGCTCGAGCGTCTGATCGAAGCCTTCGGTGCGACCGTAGCGATCTTCGAAGACGACAGCCAACGCCGCTTCCGCCATCGCTCGAACGCGCTGCACGTCCCAGCGGACATCGCCGCCATCGTCCACGGCATCTTCGGGCTGCACCAGTGGCCGCGCTCGCGCAAGCTCGGGTCGTTGGCGCGCCACTCGACGCCGCTCCAAGCTCGCGATGTCGCGACGCGGTATCAGTTCCCTGAGGGTGACGGCCGCGGCCAGACCATCGGTGTCGTGCAGCTGCGCGGCTTGTTCAAACAGAGCGATTTCGATCAATGCATGAAGGCGCAGGGCCTCATCGTCGCCGCGCCGATCGTCAAGCGCGTCGACAACGCCGCCGTCGCGCACGAGCTCGCGACGACTAAAGACCTCGAAGCGGCGCTCGACGTCCAGATCATCGGCTCGCTTGCGCCCGGCGCGCGCATCGTCGTGTACGAGGCGCCCGACGACGAACGGGGTTTTCTCGACGCTATCCGCGAGGCGGTCTTCGACACCGAGCACGCGCCGTCGGTGCTGTCGATCAGCTACGGATGGTCCGAACACCTGTGGACGCCCGTCGCGCTGCACATCCTTGACGATCTGCTCGCCGCTGCGGCGCTGGCAGGCATGACCGTCTTCTGCTCGTCCGGAGATAATGGCGCCGAGCTCGACTATGACGGTTCGCCACACGTGTTGGCGCCGGCATCAAGCCCTTTCGCGATCGCATGCGGCGCAACGGTGATCCCTGCAGGCGCGAACGCACAAGAGCAGGCGTGGGAAAAGACCGGCGGCGGATTCAGCGAGCGATTCGACATCCCCACGTGGCAAGACGCCGTGCGAGCGGTCGCTTCGCATCACCGCATGCACGCAGGGCGCGGTGTGCCGGACGTCGCTGCACAGGAGCAGCCCGGCTACTACGTGATCATGGACGGAACCGAGTTGGCGATGGGCGGCACGAGCTCGGTCGCGCCGCTATGGGCAGCGTTGACCGCGCGGATCAACCAACGGCTCGGCGTGCCGATCGGCTTTTTCTCGCCGATCCTCTACCGTCAATCCGCCGAGCCGCTCTTGCACGACATCACCGCGGGCAGCAACGGCCGCTTTCAAGCCGGCGCTGGTTGGGATCCATGCACGGGGCTGGGTATTCCGATCGGAGTTGCGATAGAAAAGACGTTGCGCGCAATGTAGGCCCGGCCTCTTGAGGCCGGGCTTGCCCGCGCTTAAGAGCGCGGGACTACATCCGTGCGTAGTCTAGTTCATGCAGGCGAGCGCGTCGTCGCGGAACTGCTTGTGCGCCGCTTTGAACTTGTCGACGGCCTTTTGAAGCTTTTCCTTGTCGACGCCGACCGCCGCGTCCAATTTCTTGTGAAGCTCGTCGATCTGTTTCGCGTGCGCATCGAGGTGCTGCTGTATCTGTTCCTTCATCGTGCTCGCCATCGTGATATCGCTCCCTATTCGGCGGTGGTCCCCGCCAGCGTGTGGTGATGTGTGTGGCGGCTAATCGCCGCCGCGTGTTCCAACGCCTGCTCGTCCTTTAGCCGAGCCCCAGCGTTCATCCGCTCCCCGAGCTCGTCTTTATCGTAGATCTGCGTCAAAAGACCCATCAGACGTTCGTAACCGTGCTGCTCGGTCCGCTGCCGTTGATCATCGTGGCGGCGGTGCTCGGTGAAGCCGAGCAGGGTCACTGCGCGCTCGTGATCGCCGGCGAGTCCGGCGAGCACGGCGTGATGTTCCAACGCTATAAGCATCCAGCGAGCTCCCGACTGCCTCGAGAGTCTCAGCGCTTCTCGAAGCATCTCCCGAGCCTCCGCAAGGTCGTCGACCGCCATCGCGTACGCTGCGAGATTGCACATGACAAGGCCGAGCGGCGCGGCCGTGAGGCGCTCGAACGCTTCCTTGGCTTGCCGTGCGGCGCCTCGCGCGGCTTCGAAGTTCCCCACGGCGAACTCGAGTTCACCGAGATTGAGCAGCGCGCTGGCATGCGCCTCGCTGCCGGGTCTCTCGCAGCGCGCGACATCGGTGAAGCGCCGGCGGGCGATCTCGTGCTCGCCGCGCTGAAGATCCGTCACCGCCCAATTGCGCAGGACCTCGTTCGCTGCGATCGCGGACAGGGCGTCCGGCGCCGCGTAGGCCTGTACGAACAGCGCGTCGGCTTCATCGAAACGCCCGGCGTCGCGATAGCAGCTGCCGAGATTGGAAAGCGCTCGCGCGATTTCGCTCGGATCCCCGCTCGCCCGCGCGGTCTCGACCGCTCGCTTTGCCATCTTTTCCCGCGCACCGATCGGACGGCCCACCATCCAGTCCAGACGAACGTAGTGGCGCAGCACTCGCGCCTTTGCCAGCGCGTCGTCCGTCATCTCGACCGCCTTTGCGGCCGCGTCGAACCAGCGGATCGCTTCCTGGGGCGTGGTCAGCAGCTCCGGCCACTCGAGCTGCGCGAGCAGACCCAGTCCGAGCTCGATATCGTTGCCGCCCGCGATCGTCCGATCCAATGCTGCTCTGATGTTGTCGATCTCGGGTGCGAGCGCATGCCGCCACTGCACGTCCTCCAACGCCTCCACCAGAGGCGCCAGATCGCGGGCGAAGCCGGCGTAGTAGCGCGCGTGCTTCGCAGCGATTGCGCCGGCCTCGTTCGCCGCGCTCAGCCGCTCGCGACCGTAGTCGCGGATCGAGTTGAGCATGCTGTAGCGCTGATCGTCGCCGTACGATTCCACGGCGATGAGAGATTTTGAGACGAGGGCGGAGAGCAAGTCGAGCACCTGCCATTCGTCCATACCTTCGTCCGGGCAGACCGCCGCTGCGGCCTGCAGCGTCCAGCCTCCGGCGAAGACGGACACGCGCCTGAAGAGCACGCGCTCGGGCTCCTCGAGCAGATCGAAGCTCCAATCGATCAGCGCGCGCAGCGTCTGCTGGCGTGGCAGGCGATTGCTGCCGGTCGCCGACAGGAGACGAAAACGCTCGTCCAGTTTCTCCCCAAGCTGCTTGATGTTCAGGACCGACGTTTTCGCTGCCGCCAGCTCGAGCGCGAGCGGAATGCCGTCCAAACGCCGGCAGATGTGCGTGACGGTCGCGGCGTTCGCGTCGGTCAAGGTGAAGCGATTCGATGCCGCAGTCGCGCGATCCACGAAGAGCTTGACCGCGCTAAAGCCCAGGGCGGCTGTCGCGGTCTCGGTGCCTTCCGGCGGAGCGGCAAGCGTGCTCACGTTGTGAACGCTCTCGCCCACGACGCCGAGCGCTTGTCGCGACGTGACCAGGACGCTGACATTCGGACATGCGTGCACGACTTTGTCGATCAGGGTCTTGGTAGCCGCTAGAACGTGTTCGCAGCCATCAAAGACGAGCAGCATCTGTTGAGCGCGAATGGCGGTGATGATGGACTCGGTGACGCTCTGGTCCGCGCTTGCGCGTGTGGACAAGATCGAAGCTGCTTCGTCTGCCACTGACTCGGCGCTCGTCGTCAGGGACAGATCGATGAACCGCGCGCCGTCGGGGAAGCGGGTCAGCGAATCGGCCGCTAATTGCAGCGCCAACCTCGTCTTTCCGACGCCGCCGGTGCCGACGAGTGTCAGCAGCCGCGTCTTCTCGAGTTGGCCGTGAAGGCGCTTGAGGTCGTCTTGACGGTCGATGAACGGCGTAAGTTGCAGCGGGAGATTATTGGGAAATTCTTCGAGCGAGCGCAGCGGCGGAAACTGCTCGCGCAGATCCGGTGCGAGCAGCTGATAGACGTTCTCTACGCCTTCGAGGTCCTTGAGCCTGTGCTGCCCCAGATATGACAGCTTCGCACCTGCGGGAAGGTCGCCCGACATCAGACTTGCGGCGGCGCCGGAGAGCACGATCTGTCCGCCGTGCGCGACGCCGAGCAGCCGGGCAACTTTATTGAGGGGCCGGCCGAAATAATCGCCATCGCGCTCCTCGACCTGACCGGCGTGGATCGCCATGCGCACGTCGAGTCCGTCGATGGCGCTCCAATCTTCTGCCGCGAGGACCCGCTGCGCGTGGAGCGCCGCCGCGATCGCGTCGGACGCCGTGGAGAACGTCGCGCAGAACTGATCGCCGACCGTCTTGAAGACGCGCCCGCGCGACTGCGTGATCGCGGCGTTTATCAGCTCGTCGTGCCGGCGCACGGCGACGGCCATCGCGGCACGATCTCGTTCCCAGCGCGTGGTGCTGCCCTGGATGTCGGTGAACAGCAAGATGACGGTGGCGGTATCCACTGTGATACGGTTCGTTCGCTTTGCAGGCCGACAAATCCGCGTTGAAAACACAGACGGCCGATGCTGCGGCCGCCCTCCGCTGGTGATCCTGCGGGTATAGCCGCGTGCGTTAGGGAAATGCGCGCAACGGAGGAGACGATGAGACCAACACTGCTGATTGCGACCGCGGTCGCGCTTTCTATGCCGGCGATGTGCCTGGCCAACCCCTCACCGAACGCCGCGCCGGTCGCGGCCCAAGTGAAGGTCTCACGCTGCGACGCCCAATTCAATTACGGACAAGGCGGCGGACCGGCATCGAGCTATGTCGGTTATAGCGACGGCTACTATCCGGACACGCCGTACTACTGGGACGATCCATTCGGGCTTGCGTACTACCAACCGCCGGCAAGTTCGCCGTCGCGGTTGTTCATCGATTTCACGAACGTTTCGCCCAAACCGATGAAGACGGTCGTCTTCGGGCTCGTCGTCGTCGACATCCTCATCGCTGAGGTGCGCGACCAGGGCACCTTTGCCCCCGGGGCTGAGATCAAGCGACTTTACGGCATCCATCCGCCCGCGACTCCGCGAGTGAAGCCGCAGTGCGTCGCCCTGAAGATCGAATACCAGGACGGAACTTTGTGGACGCTTAAGCCGATGCCGACAGCCGAAAACGGCATGTACGTGAAGCACCACTAGGTCTAAGCAGGAATCCGCCGCCAGGCCGGACTGAATAGGTCTGTAACGCGACACCGCGTTCCCCGCATGAGAGCAGCCGTCAACCCCGACGGCTCAGGCGTTTCCCAAACGGCCCCTCGGCGGTGGTCCACTCAACAATGGGAGATACCGTCATGTCCAGGACAACCCCCGACATCTCGACCGCCGACCTTGCGAAAAGCGCGGTCGTCGTCATCGACCTCGCCAACGACTTCGTGTATCCGGGCGGCATGATCGCCGATGCCGGCGGCGCGGACTACCAAAAGCTCGCCCAAGGCATCATCCCCAGACTGTCGCGCCTGCTCGATGCGGCGCGCAGCGCGGGAGCGACCGTGATCTACACGACGGACGCCCACACCCTTGACGACTTCGAGCTGCGCAAATGGCCGCCGCACGCGATGGCCGGCACGAGGCAGGCCGAGATCGTCACGGAACTCGCGCCGAAGCCGGGCGACGTCGTGCTCGGCAAGCGGACGTACAGCCCGTTTTGCAGCAGCTCGATCGACGAGGTGTTGCGCGAGCGCGGAATCACGCGGCTCTACATCACGGGCCTCCACACCGATTGCTGCGCGCGCCATACCTCGGGCGATGCATTCCAGCGCGGCTACGATCTCGTGTGGGTCACCGACGTGCTGACGGCGTTCACCGGCGAAGCGCATGCCGCGGGCCTCGAATATTTCAAGGCGTGGTACGCGAGCGATCCGGAGCGGCAATTTCGGACCGTGGACGACATCATCGCTGATTGGAGCGCTACACGAGAGCCGGCGACGGCTGGACCGAGGTAGATCCTCTGCGCTAGGCGGAGCGGCCCCTCCGCCCAGCGAATCACGCTGCCCCATACACGCAACCCACATGAGAAAGAACGTGACGCGATGGCAACGGCGAGCAAGATCGGAATCCGGGGCGTCGATACGACCTCGTACCTCGTGAAAGACGTCGACCGGGCGACGAAGTTCTACACCGACCTGTTGGGCTTTGCTCCGACGTTGGAGTACCCGCCTGTCGGCGCGGAGTGGACGTTTCCAACCGGCGAGACGTTCGGTATCGTCAAGCCGCCGAATGCGCCGTGGGAGAAGCTCGGCGGGGTCCACTTCGGCGTCGAGGACATCAACGCAGCGGTCGCGGCATGCAAAGCGAGCGGCATCGCGTTCGAGGACGACGCCAAGGTCTACGAAACGCCCGGCTGTTTTCTGGCGTTCGCGCTGGACAGCGAAGGCAACGAGTTCATCCTCCATCAATTGAAGCCGCGATAGCAGCGCGCTCCTGCACGGAGATGCCGCTGCAAAACAGAGTTACCCCCTTCGGCGAGATCGTCGCGCTCGCCGGACGCGGCTTGATGATGGGCAACCGCGGCATCTTGCACGATGACGCGCGCCGCATCGTCCGCACCTCGCACATGCGCCGCTGGATCGCGTGCAGGCTCGAGTTCAAGGGTCGGCATCGCGTCGTCATGCGGCCGCACTCGTATACGGAGCTCTTCTTCCTCGACGAGGCGACGGCGTTTGCCGCCGGCCACCGGCCGTGCGCCGAATGCCGGCGCACCGACTATCAGCGCTTCCGAGATCTGTGGGCGAGCTGTCACGGCGAGCCGGCGAGCGCGGATCTGATGGATGCGCAATTGCACCGCGAGCGACGGGACGGGCACGCCAAGCGCGTCTATCGAGCAGACGCCGCCAGTCTTCCCGACGGCGCCTATATCGTTTTCGACGACCGGGCGTGGCTGGTCTGGGGCAAGAACCTTCTCGCATGGTCAGCGCTCGGGTACTCGGAACGGCGCGCGAGACCGGCGCATGGCGGCGTCGAGGTGCTGACGCCTCGTTCTGCAGTCGCGGTAATGGCCGCAGGGTATCGAGCAGCAATCCATCCGAGCGCTGAGCGGTTGAACCTGTGATGTGCCAGGGCGCGTAAGTGGACGTCTATATCGGCTTGGGGTTGGGGATCGCGATCGGCTACGTTCTGGCCCGCTGGTTCGTGCGCCGAGATCCGCTACGGCGCGGTGCGCAGATCGAGCGATGGTTCGTCGTCGCGCTTGCCGTGACGACAGTCGTCGTGCTCGTCGTGATGGTTCTGCAGGTGCGGTTGCCGCCCAGCATCCTGCGCACCAGCTTGAAAGGGATCATGATCTTCATGTGCAGCGTGGTCTTCACCGCGGCCGTCAGCAGCTTTCTCATGTATGCGAAGGCCGACGCTTCGCGCGGGCGCTGGAACTAGTACTTCGGCACTAGGGGCAGTTCGGCGAGCGTAGTTCACTCCTCGCACGTAATATCAAGGACCGCTGTGGGTGAATGAAACCGCCCCAACGAACCGCGCCTGACCTAAATCGCAAGGCTAAAGGAAAGGTCGCGATGGCACAGTCAAAACCGAATATCCTCATTCTCTGGGGCGACGATATCGGCATCTGGAACATCAGCCGCTTCAGCCACGGAATGATGGGGTATCGCACGCCTAACATAGACCGCGTGGCGAACGAGGGCGGTCTCTTCACCGATTACTACTCGCAGCAGAGCTGCACCGCGGGCCGCGCTTGCTTCATCACCGGGCAGAACCCGATCCGCACCGGCCTCACCAAGGTCGGAATGCCCGGCGCAACCGTCGGCCTGCAAAAAGAAGACCCGACCATAGCCGAGCTGCTCAAGCCGCTTGGCTATGCCACCGGACAGTTCGGCAAGAACCATCTGGGCGACCGCAATGAGTATCTGCCGACCGTGCACGGGTTTGACGAGTTCTTCGGCAACCTGTATCACCTCAATGCCGAGGAAGAGCCCGAACTGCCTGACTATCCGAAGGATCCCAAGTTCCTTGCCGCGTTCGGGCCGCGGGGCGTTCTCCATTGCCTCGCAACCGACAAGGATGACCCGACCAACGATCCTCGTTGGGGACGGGTCGGCAAGCAAACGATCAAAGATACAGGTCCTCTCACCAAGAAGCGCATGGAGACTATCGACGAAGAGATCACCAGCGCCGCTCTCGGATGGATGGAAAAGCAGGCCAAGGCGAACCAACCGTTCTTCCTGTGGTACAACTCCACGGCCATGCACTTCCGGACCCACGTCGCTGCGAAAAATCTCGGCAAGAGCGGCCAAGATCCTTATGGGGATCGCATGGTCACCCACGATGAGCAGATCGGCATGATGCTGGCCAAAGTCGATGAGCTTGGGATCGCCGACAACACCATCGTCATGTACTCGACCGACAACGGCCCGGAGAACGACACCTGGCCGGACGGCGCAAATACCCCGTTCCGCGGGCAGAAAGACTCGAACTGGGAGGGCGGATGGCGCGTGCCCTGCTTCATCCGCTGGCCCGGCGTCATCAAACCTGGATCAATCTACAACGGCATCGTTTCACACATCGACATGTTCCCGACGCTGCTCGCCGCCGCCGGCAATCCCGACGTGACCAAGCAGCTGCTCGACGGCACCACGGTGGGCGGCCAGAAGTACAACGTCCATCTCGACGGCTACAATATGATCCCATACTTCTCGGGCAAGGTGAAAGAAAGCCCGAGAAACTGGATCATGTACTTCAGCGATGACGGCGACGTCATAGCCGTTCGGGTTGGCGACTGGAAGTTCAACCTGGCCCTCCAGCGCGCCAACACGATGTCGCAGTGGGCTGAGCCGTTCGTGAAGCTTCGGTTGCCGCACATCATGAGCCTGAGGCGCGACCCGTTCGAGCGGGCGGACTTCAACTCGAACACGTATTGGGACTGGCTGGTGGATCACGCGCCTCAGCTGTACCTGATGCAAGCGGTCGTGGCGTCGCAGATCGAGGACTTCAAGAAGTTCCCGCCGCGACAGAAACCCGCTTCGTTCAACCTGGACTCAGTGTTGGCGCAGGTGCAAAAGTCGCCCGACTAGGTCGTAGCGTCAGCTCCGAAGAGCCTTCCTTACCGGGTTAAGCCAACCCGGTATGGAAGGCTCTTCGCGTTTATGATAGATGACGTCGGCGCCTTTTATGAAAGCCATCCATACCCGCCGCCCATCGACGATCTAGACTGGTACCGCCGGTCCTGGGACGACAAGCGCCGGCGCGCCGATTCACATCTCTTCTGGCCGGCCGAACCGTACCGAGATGACCGCAGTATCTTGGTGGCTGGCTGCGGCACCATGCAGGCCGCCCACTACGCGTTGCGCTGGCCTCACGCCAAGGTGACCGGAATCGACGTCAGTGCGAACAGCATCGCGTTCACGCAAGAGTTGAAGCGCAAGCACGGGCTCGCTAATCTCAAGGTGCACCAGCTCGCGGTGGAGCGCGCGGGTGAACTCAGCCAAACCTTTGACTACATCGTCTGCACGGGCGTGCTGCATCACCTGCCCGACCCCGACGCAGGTCTGCGAGCGCTGCACGACCTGCTCGCACCGGCGGGTGCCCTACACTTGATGGTGTACGCGCCCTACGGCCGCGCCGGTGTTTACATGCTTCAGGATTATTGCCGGCGACTCGGCGTCGGCCGAACCGACCATGAGATCCGCGACCTCGCCGCCTCCCTCAAGGCGCTTCCGCCGGACCATCCCCTTGTGCCGCTGCTGCGCAACTCGCCCGACTTTGCCAGCAGTGCCGGGCTTGCCGATGCGCTGCTCCATCCTTTAGACCGATCGTACGCGGTGCCGCAGCTGATGGACTTTCTGCGAGACGCCGATCTCGCGTTCGGACGTTGGGTGCGTCAAGCGCCCTACTTGCCATGGTGTGGCGCTATCGCATCGACGCCTCATCGGCCGAAGCTAGTCGCGCTGCCGATCGCGGACCAATACGCCGAGATGGAACTGTTCCGCGGAACGATGGTGCGCCATAGCGCCATCGCATATCGGAAGAACATGGCGGTACGCGGCGCCGCCGTGGATTTCACCGGCGATGACTGGCTCGACTACCTCCCCATCCGACTGCCCGATACGATTGCGGTGCGCGACCGCCTGCCCTCGGGAGCGGCGGCGGTGCTGATCAATCGCAATCACACATATACGGACCTGTATTTGCCGATCGACGCGCAGCAGGAGCGGCTGTTGAGCGCGGTAGACGGGAAACGTTCCATCGCCGACATCTGCATCGAGCCCGACGATCGCGGCATCGCGCGCGAGTTCTTCGAGCAGCTGTGGCGCTGGGACCAGGTCGTATTCGATACTTCTTCAAACCCTCGCACGGGTCGAGCATGACGCTGGAAGCTTTGAACACGGCCGCCGCGATCGGCACCTTTCTCGTGATCACCGCGTCGGCGATCGCGGCGCTGGTGCAGCTTCGTCATCTACGCACGAGCAACCAGCTCAGCGGTCTCATCACGGTGTTCGGCATGCTGCAGGATCCCAGCGTGCGCGAGCTGGTGAATTTCGTGCGCCACGAGTTGGCGGAGCGCATGAAAGACGACGACTTTCGCGCGAGCTTGCTCGAGATCCCCATAGATAGGCGCAAGCACCCGGAATTCTACTTATGCGACATGTATAACCACATCGGTTCATTCGTGCGCAGCGGCCTTATCGACGAACGCACGTACTTACAGACCGATTGGTTCAACGTCAATCTGTATTGGAATCTGCTCGCGGACGGGATCGCCATCACCAGAACCAATCGACCTCACGTCTTTGAGAACTTCGAGTACTTGGCGGCTCGAGCCAAAGCGTGGGCCGATGAACATCCGGACGGCGATTATCCGAGCAACGAGCGACGAATGCTTTAGTGCGAAAGAGGACCCGTGAGGCGCAGCCCCAACAAAGCATGAAGACATACCGGATAGCGGTGATCCCAGGAGACGGCATCGGCAAAGAAGTCGTGCCCGAGGGCATTCGCGTGCTCGACGCGGCGGCTGCGAAATTCGGATTGCGTCTTGAATGGGAACATCTGCCGTGGAGCTGCGGGGAATACGCCAAGACCGGGAAGATGATGCCCGACGACGGGCTCGACCGCATCCGCAAACACGATGCGATCTACTTGGGCGCCGTCGGTTCACCGGAAGTGCCCGATCACATCTCGCTGTGGGGATTGCTGATCCCGATCCGCCGCCGCTTCCAGCAATACGTCAATCTGCGCCCTGTGCGGCTCATGCCCGGCATCGCTTCACCTTTGGTCGGGCGTAAGCCGGGCGATATCGACTTTTGGATCGTGCGCGAGAACAGCGAAGGCGAGTATTCCTCCATAGGTGGTCGCCTCAACGAGGGAACGGACGCCGAGCTTGTCGTGCAGGAGTCGGTGTTCACGCGGCGCGGCGTCGATCGGATCCTACGGTACGCGTACGAGCTCGCACGAAGCCGGCCGAAAAAGCACCTCACGTCGGCTACGAAATCGAACGGCATCGCCGTCACAATGCCCTACTGGGACGAGCGTGTGCGGGAAATGGCACAACGCTATCCTGACGTGAGAACCGACCAGTATCACATCGACATCTTGACCGCACATTTCGTTCAGCATCCAGATTGGTTCGATGTCGTCGTGGGCTCAAATCTTTTCGGCGATATCCTATCCGATCTTGGGCCGGCGGTCACAGGCACGATCGGCATCGCGCCGTCGGCGAACCTCAATCCGGAGCGCGAGTTCCCCTCGATGTTCGAGCCGGTGCACGGCTCTGCCCCGGACATCGCAGGCCAGCACATCGCAAACCCGATCGGCCAGATATGGTCCGGTGCGATGATGCTAGAGCATCTCGGCCACGCCGATGCCGCCGATGCGGTTATGAAAGCGATCGAAGCGGTGCTGCGCGACGGGCCTCGCACCCGTGACGTCGGCGGACGGGCGAGCACGGACGAGGTCGGCAAGGCGATCGCCGCTGCGCTGTAGCTCTACCCTCTAACGGTGGAGCAGGCGGGTGACCCATGCGACCGCTAGCGCGAGTGCGGCAACGACGAAGCCGATAAGGATGCCTTGCGGCGGCCATGCCGGCGCGACCGCCCCGGGCACGCCTTCTTCCGCATCCTGGCGGTCCAGCGAAGATCGTTGCTCCAGGAGCCACGCGTTGGCCGCCTGCATGCGGTCCGGCGTGACTCGCTCGGAGAGCCACGCGAGGATTTGATCGTCGCTTGGGTGCTCGCTGACGGCGCTGGTGAACCCGCCAGGGCTGATGCCCCAGCGTTGCATCATCGCGCGATCCATTGGACACGGGTAGATGTAGCCGTCCTGCGTCTTGCTCGCTTTCGCGCGCGCCTTGTCAAACACGCGGGCCAGCCACAAAAAACCGCCTAAGGCCTCACGGCCTCGCCGCGGAAACGTCGTACCATCTCGAAAATCGGTCGGCATTCTCAACTCTCGTGCAGCAGCTGCTTGGACGAGGTTGGGCCATTGTGGTGCGCAAAGCCTGCACAATGCCAGGTCGCGGCGAATCAGGCCATACCGAGGAGCAAATCCGCGCGTACACGGTCGGTGAGCTTCAACCGCTGCAAGGTCGCGTCGTCCTTGCGGACTACGACCCGCTTTGGCCGCAATTCTTTCTGACTGAAGCCCAAGCTTTGCAAAACGTTCTCGGCGAGCGCGCGCTCATGATCGAACACGTCGGTTCGACGTCCGTGCCGGGGTTGCCGGCGAAGCCGATCGTCGACATGATGCTGGTCGTCACAAACTCAGCGGACGAACCCGCGTACCTCCCTGATCTCGAACATGCCGGCTACGTGCTGCGCATCCGCGAACCCGATTGGCACGAGCACCGGCTATTCAAGGGTCCGCGGACGAATATCAACCTGCATGTCTTTTCGGTCAACTGCCCGGAGATCGGGCGTATGCTGACCTTCCGGGATTGGCTGCGCGAGAACGACGCCGATCGTGAACGCTACGCGAACGCAAAGCGCGCGCTGGCTCAGCGAGAGTGGAAGTACGTTCAGAACTACGCCGACGCCAAGACCGCCGTCGTCGAGGAGATCATCGCTCGGGCCCACGACGCGAGACAATAGCCTTCGGCGCGGAGCATCGCTCGCGGTCGTTTTTGCCTAGCGATCCACTTGTGCCATCTGGCGCTCGCCGTAGCGCGGCCCCGCCACCTTGTCGGGTGGAAGCGCTGCGTCGAGTGCGGCCATGTCTTCAGCGGTCAGCGCAACGGCCGCCGCTCCGACGTTCTCTTCCAAATAGCTGCGCCGTTTCGTTCCGGGGATCGGCACGATATCCGGGCCCTTGTGCAGCAGCCACGCGAGCGCGATCTGCCCGGGCGTGACGCCTTTTCGCGATGCGAGCTCGCGCACGGCCGATGCGGCCCGCATGTTCGCGTCGAAATTCGCCCCCTGGTAGCGGGGATCGTTGCGGCGGAAGTCGCTCTCCGGATATTCCTCGGCACGCTTCACGGAGCCCGTGAGAAAACCGCGCCCAAGCGGTGCAAAGGGAACGAGCCCGATGCGCAGTTCGCGCAACAGCGGAATGATGCGCGGCTCGAGATTGCGTTCCCAAAGCGAGTATTCGCTCTGCAGTGCGGAGATGGGATGCACGGCTTGGGCACGCCGGATCGTGCGCTCGCCGGCTTCCGATAGGCCGAGGAAACGAACCGTACCCTCGCGCACGAGCTCGGCCATCGCACCGACCGTTTCTTCGATTGGAACCGCCGGGTCCACGCGATGCTGATAGAGGAGGTCGATGCGATCGGTCGCGAGCCGGCGCAACGAGCCCGCCACTGCCTCTCGCACGTGCTCGGGCCGGCTGTCCATGCCGCTAATGCCTCCTTCGCCGAACCTGAAGCCGAATTTCGTCGCGATGATGACCTTGTCTCGGCGGCCCTGCAGTGCGCGAGCGAGCAGCTCCTCGTTCGCATACGGTCCGTATGCTTCGGCAGTGTCGAAGAGCGTCACACCAAGCTCGATCGCTCGGTGAATAGTCGCGATCGATTCGCGCTCGTCGCGCTCCTCAGCACTGCCGTAGGCCTGGCTCATGCCCATCAAGCCGAGACCGATCGCAGAAACGGCGAGACCTTGCGTGCCGAGGTTGCGTGTGCGTAACACAGGTTGCTCCATTTCGGTCATGGGGAAGTCCCATAGTGTTCGTCGCCGACCTTTTCCATCCAGTCAACGGGTTTGCCGTCAAGCTTCTCTTGAATGGCGATATGTGTCAACGCGTTGGCGGGAGCGGCACCATGCCAATGCTTCTCACCGGGCGCGATCAAGACCACATCGCCAGGCCGGATCTCCTCGATCGGCCCGCCCCAGCGCTGCACGCGGCCGCACCCGGCCGTCACGATCAACGTCTGACCGAGCGGATGGGTGTGCCATGCCGTGCGAGCCCCCGGTTCGAACGTCACGCTCGCGCCGCTCACGCGCGCTGGATCACTTCTATCGAAAAGCGGATCGATCCGGACGGCTCCAGTGAAATACTCGACCGACCCCGCACCAGATGGCTGTGAACCAACGCGCTTGATATCCATCGGCTCGCTCCTATGAGACTGTGAGCAACACTTTGATGGCGCGGCGCTCGTCCATCGCCGCGTATCCATCCGCAACCTTGTCGAGCGGGAGTGTGAGATCGAGGACCGGTGACGGATCGATGCGACCGGCTTCGAGACTTGCGATGAGTTGCGGCAGGTACGCGCGCGCCGGGCAAACCGCGCCGCGGAGTGAGAGATTGCCGAACAGTATCGCCTCAAGCGGCGGGTTCTTGACGTTGTGCGGCACGCCGACAAAGCACACCGTACCGCCCGGTCGCGCCACGCCCACTGCCAGATCCAAACTCTCCTGATTGCCGACCGCTTCGACCACATGGAGCGCTCCGCCGGACGTCAGTTCAAGAATGTCTGCCTGGACGTTGGCGTCGTGCGAATCAAATGTGTCCGTCGCACCGAAACGCTTGGCGATCTCCAGCCGTTTGGGATTATGACCTACCTCGATGATCCGCTCGGCACGCACTTCTCGTGCGGCGGAGAGCACGGCGCATAACCCCACTGCGCCGTCGCCGACGATGACGACCGTTGAGCCCGGCGTCGTTCGCGCACCGACTACCCCGTGATGCCCGGTGGCCATGACATCGCAGAGCGCAACGCTCGCGTTACGTTTCGCGTCGTCATGCGCGATTGCGTCGGGCATTTTGACGAGCGTGCCGTCGGCATACGGCACTCGGACGAACTCGGCCTGGGCGCCGCGTTCGCCCGTGAAGTAGCCGACGTGTACGCACGACGTCTGGAGGCCCTCGCGGCAGAATTCACACGTTCCGTCACTCGAGACAAAGGGTGAGATCACGGGTTCGCCTGGGCGCACGCTTTGCACTTCGCTGCCGACCTCTTGCACGACGCCGATGAATTCGTGACCGGTGCGAGCGCCAGGTGCCAAATCGGAAATGCCGCGATAAAACCACAGGTCCGATCCGCAGATCGCTGCGCGCGTCACGCGAACGATCGCATCTCGCGGATCGAGGATATGCGGATCGGGAACCTCCTGGAGGCGTACGTCGTGCGCGCCGTGGTAGACCGTTGCTTTCATAACCGCCTCGCAGCCGTGGCAGTATCGGGGGGCGCATACCTTCGAAGCCTTTCGCCGCTCGCCTGCGGGTGCAAACTTGCGGGCCCAGCGCTCGGCAGCCCTCGGAGAAGCCTTTTCGGTCGCCTGCGTCTAACCGCTGGGGAACCCTAGCAAGCCGTTGCTGCGTTATCTGGCTAGATGCCCACGTTCGAACGGAGTGCGATCATGCGATTTGTGCGCGCCCTTCAACTAGCCCTTATGTTCTCATCGCTCTTCTTGCTCGGTGGCCCGGTGTTTGCTGACGCGCCGGTTGGCAACGGAGTTCACTCTTCGCCCGTGCGGCCGACGCCGCGACCCACGCCCAAACCCACACCCACGCCGCGCCCGCTACCGATTCCGCCGCCGACCGGGCTGACCAAGACGCGTGATCTCCAGGTGTGCGGCACCCATGCCGGGCTGGTCGCGGCGCTCTTTTGTCAAAGCGCGTACACGAACGGCTTGCTGGTGCTCGTCTTCAATTGGACCGGCGATGCGGCGTACCCGGCTCCGAACGGCTTCAACGTCTACGAAGTCGACAATGGACTTCATAAGATCGTCGATCGCAACACGTCGCAGGCCACCGTTGCTTTCGTCAAACGCCCTTCGAACGGGTTCGGCAATCGCTGCTACGCGGTCACCGCCGTCGTCGGCAAGCGAGAATCGAAACCCAGCAGGTGGGTCTGCCTGGCGCCGGGATCGGTCGGACCCTTCACGGACGTTATCGTGGCCAATCAATCGGCCGTGCGATCGCGGTCGCACGAATACGTGAGTGGCCCCAACCCGATCACGATCGGGCCAGGATTCCCCTGTACGAATACGACCCCGTGTGTCGGCGGGCTTTACCTCTATGAAACGTGTTGTCCCCTCTCCACTACCAAAACCGTGACCGAGACAATTGCGAACTACTACCGCGCGTACTTCCATTTCAAGCTCCCGGACCTGAAAAATCTGTACATCATCAAGGCCACCCTATCCGTCAAGACCACGAAATCAGCCCCTGGGTCCACCGAGGACTATTGCCTCTACGAGATGGGACCTGCAGCGACAGACTGGATGAGCGAGCCTGCGGGCTCAACGGACCTCGTCGGAGGCTCGCTCAGTCGGGTCGACGCTCCATATTTGAGCTATGGCCTCGATGTCGCCTCGACCGTTCATTCGTGGATCAACGGCTCCAGGCCGAACAACGGATTCGTCCTGCGTGGGAGGCTCGAAGCGTCGAACTACGCCAGCTCACCCGCGATCTATTGCGTGTGGCAGCTCGACAAGAACGCGAAGCTCACGATCGTGCACTCGTGAAATAGCTCCCTCGTTCGAGGTGCCCTGGCTAGCCGGGTTGGTACCCGCCGCAGTGCATCGGAACTTCCCATGGCGGGGATTCACGGATGACGTTGTAGTCGAAGCAATCTGAATTCGTGGGGTCCTGATACGGAGCCATCGGCATGGCGCCAACCGGTGGTTGTGGCGGCAGCGGAGTGTACGGGGAAAGCATTTTCTTGAACATCGCCGGAGTCACGCGGTAACTTTGCGCGATCTGCTCGACAATGGGCCGGTCCTGCGCCGCGAGGTTGGATGGCACTTGCGCGAGGAACACGAGGTTCTTATATAAGCCGAGATAATCGGGCTGAAGAGAACACAGGACTCCCTCAAATTTCCAGGACTTTGCACCAGCAGTCCAGCCTCCGAGGAGTTGAGAACACATCGGAAGCTTCATTTTCGTCACGCTCGCGATGGTCATTTGGGGTGCCGGGAGCCCTTGCTTCGCGGCGCCCTTCTGCATGATCGTCGTGAATTTGTCGCTCAAACTCGCGCTGAACGGAAGCGCGAAGACGACGTCGCCGCTGACGTCACTCCCTGCGCTGGCATTCTTCGCAACAACGAGAACGCCAAGGTTGACCCGTTCGTCGTTTGGGCCCGTCACATAGACAAAACCGTTCGATCCCTTTTTGAGTGTCCAGCCGCTTGGAACCCCAACCGAAGCTGTCTTGTCATCGGTTGTCACGGTTGTGAGTGCGCTCGTTGAAGCGATGGCAGCGGAGGACTGCGAAATCACAGTACTGAGGAGCGCCACCCACGCGATGGCAAGCACGCGAACAATGGGCCGGTCATAAGACCTCACAATAGGGTTTCCTTTCGGTCCGCACGCTCTCTCGGCGTGTCTCTCAACCGTTCCGCGGGCGGGCCTCAATGCCGCTTTGAGTTCAGATGCTATGTATTACAGTCGCCTTAAGAGAAGCCGCGGACAATGTGGCCTGACGGCGTCGAACGTTCGAATTTAGGTCGTCATGTGTTTGGAGCGGCGGCTTTGGCCTTTGGCCTCATCACGCTGGTCTGGCACGACTACAAAGACTGGGATCAACTGCGTTCCATTTTGAACGCTACCGATGGCCCGGTCTTCGTCTATGCCGTTGCTGCCGCCCAGATCCTCGGCGGCGCCGCGATTCAGTTCCGTCGGACCGCGAAAACGGGCGCGTTCGTCCTCGGCGCGGTGTATCTTGTCTTCGCCTTGCTGTGCGTGCCAGGCATCGTCCGCGCACCGCAGATCTACAATAGCTGGGGTAACTTCTTCGAGCAGTTCTCGCTCGTGACCGGCGCAGCGATCGTGTACGCGCGCACGTCGTCGGCATGGGCGCCGGAGACGCTTGATCGGATGGGCCGCATTCTCTTTGGCGTCTGCGTCGCGTCTTTCACCCTGGAACAGTCATTTTATCTTGACAACACCGCGAGTCTTGTTCCGAAGTGGCTTCCGCCAAGTCAGATGTTTTGGGCGATAACGACGACGGTTGCGTTCGCACTCGCGGCCGTGGCTCTTCTTACGAATCGGATGGCGCTTCTCGCGGCCCGCCTACTCACGATCATGCTTTTGGTTTTCGGGCTGCTCGTGTGGATCCCGTTGCTTCTTTCGAATCCTCGCAGTCTCTCGAATTGGAGCGAAACCGTCGAGACCTTCGCGATTGCCGGAGTCGCTTGGATTCTCGCCGATCTCCTCAGTGCTGACACCCGACCAGATCTTGCCACCCGATGAACTCCTGGGTCGAGCGCACGTTCGAGCAATGGAACGGAGGTTCCAAGAGCCAAAGGATTTCCGCTTGATAGTCATAGAGGGCCAGGAAATGAACTCCACTCACGAACCGCTCAACTGGGAATACGCAATAGACGACAGCGCACTGCTAGAGGGTCGCATGGCGGCGGCCTATCCGCAGGGAGTGAACGTCGTCTTGGCGCGCGTCGGCGGCACGGTCTACGCGGTCTCAGGAGCGTGCGCGCACATGGCGTGTCCGCTGTTCATGGGGAGGTTGGAAGGATACTCGATCGTCTGCCCATGCCATGACTGGCGTTTCGATGTTCGAACGGGCAAGTTCTTAAACGCGCCGGAGCTCGGTCTCACAGCGTACGCCACGAAGCTTGAGGCGGGCAAACTGTTCGTTAGACTCGATTGAAAAGGAGATGGCATGAAGAACGTCACTCTGTACACTCTCTCAACCTGCCCCTGGTGCCACAAAGCGAAGCAATTCTTCACGGATCGACACATCCCGTATACCGACATCGATTACGATCTGGCCGACGAGGCGACGCAAGCAAAGATTCTAAAGGAACTCGATGCCGCCGGCGCCACTGGCTTTCCGTACGCTAAGATCGGCGACCAAGTCATCGTGGGCTACCAGCCGGATCGTTACGCGGCCGCGCTGAAATCCTAAGGAGGCGCTGGATGGGAACCGAATCAAGAAAAAAAGCGCTTGAGTATTTCTTTGCTAAGGTCGTCGGGCCGTTGGGCTTTAAGTTCACGCCCGACTTGGAGTTGAAGGATTTTCTGCTCGAGCAGGAGGTGACGCTGGAGAGCAAGCACGGAATTCCGTTTTGCCCCTGTCAGCCGCTGCGCAACGACCGAGCTCGCGACATGCAGATCGTCTGCCCATGCATCCCCTTCCATCGGGAGTATTTCGATTCCATCAAACGTTGTTGGTGCGGCCTCTTCGTCCACAAGGATGTCACCGATCCGAACACTTTGCCTCAACTGTCGCCGACGGACGTGGGCCTTGAGTGACAAATTCATCCCGGCTATGAGCACCGATGAGATCGCGCCGGGCGGGATGAAAGCCGTTGAGCTCGCCGGGCATGATATTGTCATCTGCAATTGCGGCGGAACTTACTATGCCATCGAGCGACGCTGCGGACACATGAACGCGCCACTAGATTTCGGCACGCTCGACGGCACAATCGTCACGTGCGCCATGCACTGCGCCCAGTTCGACGTCAGCACCGGCCAAGCACTGTCTGGGCCGGTTCCGGCCGACATCGGCACTGAGAGCCCTCCGCCCATACTCGCCGCATACCTGCAGCGCATCGACATGCTGATGAAACTGGTCCGCACGGAATCTATCCGCACCTACGAGACGAAAATCGAAGGCGGCTGGGTCCACGTCGCGCCCTGAGTCGCAACTGGTGCGCACACGCGGATATGTCTCACGCCTAGTCGCTTCGTCGTGCCTGTCGCTTCTTTTGGCCCTCGTAACTGCAAACGCTGCCGACGCGGCTAGCGCAGCCAACCTCCCAGCCATCCACCACGTCTTCATCATCATGCTCGAAAACGAGGACAACGACGTCTCCTTCGGGCCTTCATCGCCAGCGCCGTACCTCTCGCAGACGCTTGTCGCGAAGGGCGCCTACCTCCAGAACTACTTCGGTGTCGGGCATGTCAGCCTCGACAATTACATCGCCCTGATCAGCGGTCAGGCGCCGAATCCCACGACACAGCGCGATTGCCAGCAGTATGTCGAGTTCGTGGGCAAAGGCGTCGCTGCAGACGGCCAAGCCGTGGGTCAGGGCTGCGTATACCCGGCGTCGGTCCACAATATCGCCGACGAGCTTGCGTCCAGGGGACTGACGTGGCGATCCTACAGCGAAGACATGGGGAACGATCCGGCCCGCGAGAGCGCGACCTGCGGACACCCGGGCCTCGGTGCTCCGGACAACACGCAAAAGGCCCAAGGACCGTCGGCTGCGGCGCCACAAGGCGATCAATATGCGACGCGCCACAATCCATTCATGTATTTCCATTCGGTGACCGACTCATCGGACTGCGCGGCGCACGTCGTCAATTTCCGCGAGCTACCGCGCGATCTCGCCGCATACGAGACCACAGCGAATCTGACGTTCATCACGCCGAATCTATGCGACGACGGGCATGATTCCCCGTGCGTGACACGCCAACCAGGCGGCTTGGTGTCGGCCAATGCGTGGCTGTCGCTGTGGGTCCCGATGATTCTGGCCTCGCCCGCATATTCGCGCGATGGGTTGTTGTTGGTCCTATTCGATGAGAGCGAGGTTGAGGGGAAGCTCGTCAATGGTCAGCTGGTGCTCACCGGCGACGCGACCGCGTGCTGCGGTGAGCAGAGCGGCCCGAACACCCAGTTTGCTGGGCAGATCGGCCCGGGCGGAGGCCACATCGGGGCAGTCGCATTGTCACCGTTCATCAAAGCAGGCACGGTGTCGCGGGAACCATACAATCACTACTCGACGCTTAAGACGATCGAAGACATCTTCGGGCTTCCCCACCTCGGTTACTCAGGCGCACGCGGACTCGCGGCATTTGGCAATGACGTCTTCAACCAATGACGCCGTGATCACCGAACCGGCGCATAGCTTTGCCCGACTTCTATGATGTAACCGTCGGGATCACGGATGTAGCAGCGCGTCTCGCCATACTTTTCCTTGGGCTCGGTGAGGAATTTCGCTCCTCGACTCTGCCATAGCCGATAGCACGCCTGAATGTCTGCCACGCGAATATTCATGAAGCTGGAGACCTCATCGATGCCGGCGGGCGCGCTGAGCGTCACGGTCGGTTTGTCGGGCGTCGGACCGCCTCCAATGTTGACAATGAGCCACGTGTTCGCGATTTGAATGTACGCCGGCTCGCCTTTGCGCTCGCTTCTGCGCACGATCCGGCCTCCGAAGACGGTTTCGTAGAATAGAGCGGATCGCTCAACGTCGGCTACGGTGAGAAAGTGCGCGACGGTAAACCCCTCGCGCGGTGGCATCTGATAGCCCTTCTCTTCAACCTGTACTTCGTTCATCATGCGTTCCCATTTCGTACCGACGTGAAGCTCGCGCGAACGTCCTCGCAAAAGAGTTGGGGCTGTTCCCAGGCGGCGAAGTGGCCGCCGACATCGTGCTTCTTGTAGTATGCGAGCTTTGGATACGCTTTTTCAGACCAGCTGCGCGGCGCCTGGTAGAGTTCGTACCGGAATGCGCTTACGCCGACCGGTACGGCAACGCCCTTGATGTCGAAGAAATCGAGTTTATTTTCCCAGTAGAGGCGAGCCGACGGGATGCCCGAGTTCGTGAGCCAGTAGAGCGTGACGTTGTCCAGGACATCGTCGCGCGACAGGCCGCCCGGGTGCCCGAAAAACGCGGGCGCAATCATCTCGTAACTGTCTTTGTCGTGGTCGAGCATCCACGCCGCTAGGCCAATCGGCGAATCGCTGAGCCCGTAAAGCGTTTGCGGGCGGTTGGTCATTTCGACCGCGTAGCCGAGATGCTTTGCATAGAAATCGCTCAACTGCTCGAACGCATGGAGTTCATCGCCCGAAAGCGCCACCGGTGACTTGGCGCCAGACTTAGCTGCAGCCAAGATGTCTGCCGGCACGGTGCCCGGCATATTCGTGTGGATCGCGATCACCTTCGTCGGCGCAAGCAATGCTAGCTCTTGTGTGACGTTAGCGCCCCAGTCACCACCCTGCGCGACGAAGCGATCGTACCCCAGCCGTTCCATCAGCACGACCCAGGCCTTTGCGATGCGCACGGGATCCCAGCCCAACGTTGTGGGTTCCGGCGAGAATCCGTGTCCGGGCATCGACGGGATCACGATGTGAAACGCGTCACTCGCGCTCGCCCCATGCGCCGTAGGGTTGGTCAGCGGTTCGATGATCTTGAGCTGCTCGATGATCGATCCCGGCCAGCCGTGCGTCACGATCAGCGGCAATGCGTTGTCGTTCTTCGAGCGTACGTGAATGAACTGGATCTCCTGACCGTCGATCTCGGTCGTGAACTGCGGTATTGCGTTGAGCTTCGCTTCGCATTTGCGCCAGTCATAATCGGTCCCCCAATAGCGCGCGAGTGCCTGTATCATCGCCAACTGAACGCCCTGCGATTGGTCGTTGACCAATTCGCGTGTGGGCCACCTCGTCGCGTTGATGCGCCGGCGAAGCTCGACGAGTTCCGCTTCGGGAACGTTGATCTGAAACGGGCGGATCGCGGTCGCGCCGCTGCCCGTCACTTGCTGAACTTGTGCCACGGGTTGATTCCTTTCTGGAGAGCTCTCAGTCGTGTTCGATCGCGTGCAGCCATACATGGCAAGCTGAGCGCCGGCGATGGTCATGGCGGCAGCGCTGACAAAGTGGCGTCGATTGACGTTGGGCTTTTCTAGCATGCGAACGTCTCATATCAAGTGTGCCTAAGAGCAGGGCGGCCAGCGCATCTCAGCTGGAGACGTTGAGGAGGCACCGCCTTGCACATTTTTAACTTGATTACTGCTAGGTGCCTAACAATATCAGTTAGATAGAATTAAGTATTCTTAACATTTCCACGTATTGGATTTCCACACATTGGATTCTGCGACGCTCGCGAACTCGAAGGACGGCTTTGAAAAAGGTACTTCACCTGATCACGATGCTTGCGGTGTCGTCGCGAG
>DATFYX010000019.1 GCA_035314825.1 Candidatus Eremiobacteraceae bacterium | reverse complement strand
GGTGGACGGCGTCACAGTCCACGCGACGTGCACGGTGCCTCCAGACGACGGCCGAATGGGTTCTACCACGACGTTTTGCGCGTTCAAAGAACGCGCTACTACAGATGTTATGTGGATGGCTGGTGCTTGCGCGCTCAACTGCTCACTTGCGAGCACGCCGCCCGGGCCGACGACGTCCACGCGCGCGAGGTCCGGCGTCAACGGAATGCGGTAGCCGAAGGCGACGAGGCTGCGATCTTCTTTCGTGTCGGGCAAGCGCCACTGCGGGGTGAACGGGTAGGTCGCAAGCGTCTTGCCGTTGGCGTCGTACGCGACGATCGAATAGGTGGCAGGCGCGCCGGCGGTTAGGTCGGCGCTGCCGTCAAGAGTGTAGAACGGGCCGAAGACCGCCGTGTTCAGATCGGCGTGGTGGAACAAGAAGCCGCGCACCAACAGCATCGGCGGATCGTAGACGATCGTCAGATCTTTGAGCAGATGCCAGTACGTGCACTCGGTGATCCACTTCTCCGGATCTTGTGCGCCCGACTTATCGCCGACTGCGATCGGCCAGTTGGCCGGGATCGCAGTGTTGGGCGACGGGCCCTTGCCGGATGCGCCCATGAGCGGGAAGGTCTTGTCTTTGCGCACGCGCGCGGCGAGGACGCTTGCCGTCGTGATGCGCTCGCCGTTGGCGATCAGATTCTGCGTGTTGTGATAGTCCAGGCCGCATTCGGCTTGCATCTGCGCCGAACTCCAGCTGGCCACGGGGATGCTGTGGGTGAGCTCGTGGCCGACGGTCTGGAAGTTCATGAATTCGGGGATGAGGATGAGCTTGGTCGAGACGGTGATGCCGAGCGAGTTGGGCGGCGCGACCGCGAAGTAGTCGTGATCGCTGAGCACGGCAACGGTGCGCCCGGCTCCGTCGATGAGACCGCTCGTACTGAGCTGGTCGGTGATCGCCGCCTCGAGCTTCTCGCGTGCGTGGATGAGCTTGGTCGCCTCGATATTCGCGTCGCTCACGTTGGCGAGGTGCTTGGCGAAGAAGTTATCGAAGGCTTGCGAGTACGTCTCCGATAGATCCTTGCCGGTGAAGTTGAACAGCTCGCGCACGACCGTGGGCAAATCCCACGGCTTGACCGCATAGAAATCGGGGATGTACTTGTGCGAGTCTTGCGCGATGGTGATGGTGCGCAGCGTGAGGTCGCGTTTGGTCGCGGCGTTGTAGAACGACGAATCGTACGAGAGCAGCAGCGGGATATAGCGTATGACCGGCCCGTGCGTGACCTCAGCATGGCCGTCGACGATCACCTCAGCGCCTTCGATCGGCGCGCCGCTATCGTCGATGAGCTGCGCGACGATGCGGTAGTTCGTGTCGGGCAGGAAGGTGAATGTCGAATTCTCGGGGACGCCGGTCGGCACCGGCAGACTGACCGTGTAGTGCTGCCATGAGCCGGCCTTGCCGCGGATCGGGATCTGCGCGAGCACGCCGCTCTCGTAGATCGGCTCCGGACCGGCGACGCCTGCCTCGCCGGTGAAGCGCATCTTGACCGGCACCTGCTCGGTGCAATCCGTGTAGATCTCGATCGAGACGACGTCGCGTTTATTGATCTGGCGGATGTCGCCGCGCTCGTCAACGTACCAGTTGACGCCGAAGATCACCGACGGTTTGTCCGTGACCATGTTCAGCTCGGCGGTGTAGTGCGGGATGTCGTCGCGAACGCGCACGAGGTGCGGCACGGGCTTGTTCTTCCACGTATCGTCGTCTTGCCAGACCGCTTGCTCGGGTTCGAACCAGCCGTCCCACGGCCGCAGCTCGCACGGCGTCGGCGTCGCGGTCGGCGACGGATACGGCGTCGGCGTCGGATTTTCGGTGGGCGGCGGTGTCGGGGTGGGCTTCGAGGTCGTGCTCGGGCCGGGGCCCGGCGTATTGCGGCCCTCGGTTCCCGGCGGCGGCGTGAGGTCTCTGCCTTGCGTCGTGCCGCCGTTGTTGCCAGGTCTTGGCGTATCCGTCTGCAGCGGTGACGGCTTGGGCGTCGGCGTCGGACGGCTCGTCGTGAAGTATGGATATTTCGTGGGCGTCGTTTCGCTTTGCGGCGGCGGCGGCGTGAGCTCGCTGGCCTGGCTTTGCGCTTCTGGTTGGTGAACCTCGAGATCGGTGCTGATGTTGAGCTCGCCCGGTGTGACGCCGCGGATGAGCACCTGCGCGAGGCCATCTTTGACGGGCACGGATGCGGTCGTGCCGCCGTCAGCCAGTTTGGCAGCGCCCGTCACGTTGAAGATGACGATCGCCGCGTCTTGCGGCCGGATGCCTTGGATGTGCATGCGCACCATCGTGGTGCTGCCGGGTTTGAGCGTTGGTATTGGATCGTAGGTCACGCGCACGATGCTCGTCGGCAGATCGTTGCTGTGCTGGCTGCCCGACGCAAAGCTCGCGCGGTAGAAGCCTGGCTGCGTGCCGTCTTGGATCTTGCCGACGAGTGCGCGGTCGGACGACGCGAGCGTGTCGACGCCGCGGTCCGAACCGTCGAGCAGCAGCTTCGACGCGCGCGGATCGCCGTTGCGCGTGAGCACCTGCATGAGACCTTGGCCGTGGCCGCCTTCTTCGTAGACGGGATAACCTTCGGTGATCGCGGGGCCCGCGGGCGGCACGTTGGCGAGCTGGGTCGCGCCGGGCAGATGCGCGGGGCCGTCGGTGATTTGGCAATCCGAACCCGCGTCGGGCACGCCATCTTTATTGAAGTGTCGGAATACGACCAGCGCCGCAAGGCCTGCGATGGCGGCGGGCACCGCGAAATGGAAGTGGCCGTTGGCATCGGTGAGGCCGTGCCAGAATTTCTTGCGGCCCTGCGCGTCGACGCTGCCGACGATGAAATCTTTGGGGCCGGCCGGCTCGTCTTGTTGCGCTTGGACCGTGCCCGTGATCTCGGAGTGCGAACTCGAGACCGGCGGCAGGTAGATGCCGTTATCGGTGCCGGTGCCGTTGCCGGGCGCCGGTTTGACCTGGGTGAACTGCGAGTTGGCGTCGAGCGGCGCGTCGTTGGATTCGGCGGCGGTGGCCGGCGCGCCGGACGGGTAGCTTGCGAGCGCGACGAACGTGCTGGCAAACGCAAGTAAGAACACCGCTATGACAAACTGGCGCATATCGTGCTACTCCCGCGTTGACTACGGGCCGGAAAGTTCCCTCTCCGGCCCGCATTGTGTGACGG
>DATFYX010000018.1 GCA_035314825.1 Candidatus Eremiobacteraceae bacterium | reverse complement strand
GCAGGACATCGGGCAGTGACATGATCTTGCCGAACATCTGCGCCGGCGGCTCGCGCAGCGCGATGAAGTTGTTGAGGCTCTTGCCCATGCGCTGCACGCCGTCGGTGCCCTCGAGGATCGGCAGCGTCATGCAGATCTGCGACGCCAGCCCGAACTCCTCTTGCAGCTTGCGGCCCATCAATAGATTGAAGAGCTGCTCGGTGCCGCCGAGCTCGATGTCGGCTTTGACGGCGACCGAATCGTAGCCCATGCCGAGCGGATAGAGCAGCTCGTGGAGGCCGATGGGCTCCTGCGCGAAATATCGCTTGCTGAAGTCGTCGCGCTCGAGCATGCGCGCCACGGTCGTCTTGCCGGCGAGCTCGATGATATCGCCGAACGACAGCTTGCCGAGCCACTCGCTGTTATAGCGGATCTCCGTCTTGTCCATATCGAGGATGAGGCCGGCTTGGTCCGCGTAGGTCTTCATGTCGTTGCGTATGTCTTCGCGCAGACGCGGCTTGCGCGCGTCGGCGCGGCCGCTCGGATCACCGATCTGCGCGGTGAAATCGCCGACGATCAGGATCGCCTGATGGCCGAGGTCCTGAAACTGGCGAAGTTTACGCAGCACGACCGCATGGCCCAAATGCAGCAGCGGGCCGGTCGGATCGATGCCAAGTTTCACGCGAAGCGGCCGCCCTTCGGCCAGCCGCTTCACGAGGTCTTCTTTGGAGAAGACGTCGACGCAACGGCCGCTCAAGACGTCGGCCATGCGGGCCGCCGGCTCATTGCTCAACGATCAGGGGCCAAAGGCCAGCTGCCGCGTGAGGCAGTTGGTCGACGGCGCTTCAAAGCATGGAATGTTGAACACGGGGAAGTTCGTAGACGTGAACGGCGGCGAGTATATCACGATCTCGCCCGCATTTGTGCCGGCGAGCAGGTTGCCATTTGCATCGAGCGTCAGGCCGTGTGGTCCGTTCAAGAGGCCGAAGCTCAGCGTGAACACCGGAGTATCTCCGCCAACCAGCGGGGTGTTGAACGCGACGATGCCTTTCACGCCGAAGTCCGCTACGTACACGTGTGACCCATCGGACACGATCGCGAGTGGAAACTGCAGGCCGGTGGTAGTCGTCGTGGGCGCGGACGCGTATGGCGGTGCGAACATGGCGAGCTTTCCTGCGTTGTCCGCGACGTACAGGTTGGCAGCGCTGTCGAACGCTACTCCTTGCGGTGAACTGAGACCGGTATTCACGTGGAGCGCGGGGGCGCTACTCGCGCTGAACGGAGGGACGTACTTGATAACACCGTTGGTCTCGTCAGCGACCCAGAGGTCGCCTGCGGCATCAAATCCGATCTGTTCGGGGGTGCTCAGCCCAGAGGTTACGCCCGCTATCGTAAATACGGGCGCGCTCGCAGCGTTGTACGGGGGTGCGAACACGGCGATGCTCGGGGTGGATGTGTTGGTCACATACAGGTTCTTTGCACTATCAAACGCCACACCGGAATTGAAGTTGAAACCCGAGATCGCGAACCCTGGGAGACTCGCCCCAGTCAGCGGCTGAGCGAGGACCGCGACCTGGTTGGCGTCTGGTTCTGCCGCGTAGAGATGTGGCATGGTCGACGCCGGTGTCGTCGGCGTCGATGCTGAACTACAAGCTGTCGCAAATGATGCGATGCTGGCAAGGAATCCTAAGACGACTAATATCGGACGCATTGGGACCTCCGAGCCGAAGCGCGTTACAACCTCAACGAAGGGTTACTATGGTGACGCCAGAGCCGCCTTCACGATCACCCGCCTGGGCAAGGCTAGCGACCTGCGCATGACCGCGCAGGAACTCGCGAATCCCCTTCCCGAGCTGACCGGTGCCTTTGCCGTGGATGATGCGCAGCTCCGCGGCACCCGCAAGGCTTGCGCTGTCGAGCGCTTTGTCGACCAGCGGCATCGCCTCGTCGACGCGCATGCCGCGTACGTCGATCGCGCTTGGCGCGTCGCTTGCCAGCGGCACGTTTGAGCTGCTCGGTCGAATGAATTCGACCGCTCCAGGCTTTCTTTCCGCCGCTCCAGGCTTCTTCTGCGCGCTCGCCGTTCCGGTTGCGCTGACGTCGGCGCCAAGCTCTGAGCGCGGCACAACCACTTTCACCGAACCCATGGTGACCAGCGCGTCGCGATCGTACAGCTCGCTCACCGTGCCCGGGGCGCCGAAGCTGCGCACGTAGACGCGGTCGCCTGGCTGCAGCTGCCGGGCCGCCGGGTCGCCGGGCTCCGCGGCCTGCAGCCCGAGGCTCTTGCGCATGTCCTCAAGCGTCTTGTTCAGGTCCGCCGCCGGCGCCGCTGCGCCGCTCTGGCGCCGGCGCGATTCGCCGCTGCGAGCGGCGCGCTCCATGAGCTCGGCGCGCACCTGGCGCACGGCGTCATCGAGCACCGCGGCCGCGCGCTGCTCGAACTGTTTTCGCTCGCGCTCAAACGCGGCCGCCTGGTCTTTGAGCTGGCGCTCCAGGCCGCTTGCCTGCGCGCGCAGCGCTTCGAACTCGGCCTGACGTTTGAGCATCTCGGAACGCTCTGCCGCCAGCCCCTCGAACGCGCTCTCGAGGCGGCGTCCCTCTTCTCCGAGCAGCGCCTCCGCGCGCGCGATCATGGCCGGCGGCAGACCGAGCGCGCGTGCCAGCGGAAACGCGAGCGATTGGCCCGGCACGCCGATGGCAAGCACGTAGGTCGGTGCGTTGGTCGCGGCGTCGAAGAGCATCGAGGCGTTGGCAACGCGTTCCGTGGCGGCCGCGAACACCTTGAGCTGCGTGTAGTGCGTGGTGACCACGACGCGCGCCCCTTTCGCGAGCAGGGCTTCGATGGTGGCCTGGGCCAGCGCAGCGCCCGCGACCGGCTCGGTACCGCTGCCGATCTCGTCGACGAGGACGAGGCTGCCGCTCGAGGCGCTCTCGAGCGCAGCGCGCAACGCTGCGAGATGCGCGGAAAATGATGACAAATTCTGCGCGATCGACTGCTCGTCACCCAGCACGCACACGATGCGGTCGAACCAGCCTATCTCGGTGCCCGGCGAGGCCGGCAGCGGCACGCCTGAGTACGCGAGCAGGCAGAACAGACCCATCGTCTTGAGCGCGACGCTCTTGCCCCCCATGTTCGGACCGCTGATGACCAGCGCGTCGAAGCCGATGCCGACCTCGACGTCGAGGGGTTTCGCCGCGCGCGTCAGCAGCGGATGGCGCCCGCCCGCGATGCGCAAGGCGTGCCGCTCGGCCAGCAGCGGACGCAGCGCGGCGTGCGCAAGCCCCCATCGCGCTCGCGCGCCGACCGCGTCGAGCCGCGCCAGCAGCGCGGCGTTGGCCTGCAGCGCCTGTGCGTGCGCGCCGACGTGCGACGTGAGCTGCGCCAGGATGCGCGCGATCTCTCGCTCCTCTGCGGATTCGAGCGCGCGCAAGCGGTTGTTGGCTTCGACCGAGGCCAGCGGCTCGACGTAGACCGTCGAGCCCGAGGATGACTCGTCGTGCACGACGCCGGGAAACTCGCCGGCGAACTCCTTGCGCACGGGCACGACGTAGCGGCCGGCGCGCACCGTCACAACCGCTTCGGACAGCATCTTCGCTGTGCTCGGGTTGCGCGTGATCGCGGCGCAGCGATCGCGGATCTCGTCGTGCAGCACGCGCTGCTGGCGGCGGATGCGCGCGAGCTCCGGCGAGGCTGCATCGGCCACTCGGCCTTCCGGTTCGATCGCGGCATCGATGCGGCGCACGAGGTCGGCGGTGTCCTGACGGCGGGAGAGCAGCGACTTGAACGCCCCGCGCGGCGCCGCGAAGGCGTCACCTGCAGGATCGTGCGCGTTCAAAGAACGCGCTGCTACATGTCCGACGGCGCGCAGCGCGCGCTCCGCCTCGGAGATCGCGTGCAGGTCAGGCCCGGAGAGCGTCGCGCCCTTGTGCGCGCGCGCGATCAGCTCGGTGACGTCTTGCGCGCCGCCGAACGCGATGTCGCCGCCCGCGTGGACGAACGCCATCGCATCCTCGACCAGCTCCTGTTCTTCATCGGCCTGCGCGCGCGAGGGGAGCGGCGCTAGTCCGGCCGCGGCGCGCTTGCCGGGTTCGCAGGTGGTCTTCGCCGCTATCTGCGCGACGACGTCGTCGAATTCGAGTGCGGCGAGCGCGTGCGCGTCAGCCAAGGCGCTCCTTGAGCAGCGCGCGCACCATTTCGACATTGGCCTTGCCGCGCGAGAGCTTCATCACCTGGCCCACGATGAACTCGAACGCCTTCTCCTTGCCGGCCTTGTACGAAGAGACCGATTCAGCATTGGCGGCAAGCGCCTGGTCGACGAAAGCGGCAACGGCGGAGGTGTCCGAGGTCTGCGCGAGGCCGCGCTCATCTACCACGCGCTTGGGGTCTGCCCCCTCGACCACGACCGGTTCGATCACTTCCTTGGCGGCTTTGCCCGAGATAGTGCCGTCGGTGACCAACGCGATGAGCGCGGCCAGCTGCTGCGGGCGCATCTTGGCTTCGGCAAGCGTCAGCTCGTGCTTTTGGAGCACCCGGCGGACGTCGCCCATCATCCAATTGGCCGCCTGTTTCGGATTGCCGCTCGACGATGCCACCGCTTCGAAGAACTGCGCGATCACACGTTCCTCGGTGAGGACGCCGGCATCGTAGGGGGAGAGGCCGAAGTCGCGCACGTAGCGCTCGCGCTTGGCAGCCGGCAATTCCGGCAGTTCGCTGCGCCACCGTTCGAGCAGCTTTTTGTCGAGCTCCAGCGGCACGAGATCCGGATCAGGGAAGTAGCGATAGTCGTGCGCTTGCTCTTTGGAACGCATCGAGTGCGTGCTGCTTGTGGTCTCGTCCCAGCCGCGCGTCTCTTGCACGATGCGCTCGCCGGCGCGCAGGCACCCGCGCATGCGCTCGATCTCGTACTCGATGGCGCGCCCGACGGAGCGGAACGAGTTGAGGTTCTTGATCTCCACCTTCGTGCCGAGGCCTGTGGTGCCGGCCGGGCGCAGCGACACGTTGGCGTCGCAGCGCAGCGAGCCTTCGTGCATCTTGACGTCGGACACACCGATGTACGACATCACGGCTTTGAGCTCGGTGAGGTACGCCTCGGCCTCTTGCGCCGACGCGATCTCAGGCTCGCTGACGATCTCCATGAGCGGCACGCCGGCGCGGTTGAAGTCCACCAGGGTGTAGGCGGACTTGGCGATGCTCTCGCCCGCATGAACGTTTTTGCCCGTATCCTCTTCGAGATGGATGCGCGTGAGCCGCACGCGCTTGCCCGACGGCAGCGTGATGCCGCCGCCCGTCGTCAACGGCATGTCGTACTGCGAGATCTGATAGTTCTTGGGCATGTCGGGATAGAAGTAGTTCTTGCGGTCGAACTTCGAATACGCCGCGACGTCGCATCCCAGCGCCATACCCGCCTTGCACAGATGCTCGACCGCCTTAGCGTTGGCCACCGGCAGGCTGCCGGGGAAGCCCAGGCAGACCGGACACACATTGGTGTTCGGCGGAGCCCCGAACGCGTTGCGGCAGCCGCAGAACATCTTGCTCGCGGTCAGCAGCTCGACGTGCACTTCAAGG
>DATFYX010000017.1 GCA_035314825.1 Candidatus Eremiobacteraceae bacterium | reverse complement strand
ATCCCCGCCTGTGCGAGGAACTTGTTGATGCGAACCGTCTAGCGGTCTCCGTCAGACGCCATCGACATCGCTTCTTTGGTCACCGACTTCAAGAAGTCTTCATTGCCGTCGGTGCGGCGGAAGCGCTCGAGGATGAGCTCGGTCATCTCCTGCGTGCCGAGCACGGCCGTCGCGCGGCGCAGCATGACGATCTTGCGCAGCTCGACCTCGGAGAGCAGCAGCTCTTCGTGGCGCGTGCCCGAGCGCTTGATGTCGACCGCCGGGAAGATCCGGCTGTCGGCCAGCTTACGCACGAGGTTGATCTCCATGTTGCCCGTGCCCTTGAACTCTTCGAAGATCACATCGTCCATCTTCGAACCGGTCTCGATGAGCGCGGTCGCGATGATCGTGAGACTGCCGCCACCCTCGATGTTGCGAGCGGCGCCGAAGAAGCGTTTGGGCTTATGCAGCGCGCTGGTGTCAAGACCGCCCGACAGCGTACGGCCGGTCGCCGGCATCACTTGGTTCCACGCCCGCGCGAGGCGGGTGATGGAATCGAGCAAGATCACGACGTCGTGACCGAGCTCGACCAAGCGCTTGCAGCGCTCCAGCGTCAGCTCGGACACCGCGGTGTGGTTGTCCGGATGTTCGTCAAAGGTCGACGAGACGACGTCGCCTTCGATCGAACGGCGCATGTCCGTGACCTCTTCTGGCCGCTCGTCGACGAGCAGCGCGAACAGGTCGACTTCGGGATGGTTGGCCGCGATCGCGTTGGCGATCTTCTTGAGCAGCGTCGTCTTGCCGGCTTTGGGCGGCGAGACGATCAGGCCGCGCTGTCCCTTGCCGATCGGGCAGAGCAGATCGAGCACCCGGCCGCACATCTCGAGCGACGAGGTCTCCATCTTGAGGCGCTGATCGGGATAGATCGGGATGAGCTTGTCGAAATGCGGACGGCCGCGGATGGCTTCAGGGTCTTGGCCGTTGACCGCTTCCACTTTGAGGATGCCGTGGTATTTCTCGTTGTCTTTTGGATCGCGGCATTGGCCGGCGACCAAGTCGCCGCTGCGCAGTTCGAAGCGGCGCACTTGTGATTGGGAGATGTAGACGTCATGCGGACCAGGCCGCATGTTGTCGCGGCGCAAGAATCCATAGCCCTCGGGCAACACGTCGAGCACGCCGATCGCGAAATTCAATCCGGCTGCTTTGGCCTGCGCTTCGAGGATCGGGAATACGAGGTCTTGTTTTTTGATGCGCTGGAGATCGGCGATGTCCAGCTTGCGCGCGAGTTCGACGAGCTCGGTGCGCGTCTTGTCTTCGAGCTCCTTGATGGACAAGAGATTCATCTCTTCTCCATCCTTGGTTTTGAACGTCTTGGGTTGTGGCGGCTCGAAGCGTTCTTGATATGTGCGCACCGGGAAGACGCGTGCGCCGCGATCGTTGTTGTTGTTGCGGCCTCGGCCGCGGTCGCGGTCGCGATCGAAACGCGCCGGCCGTTCGCCGCGGTCAAAGCGATCTTGACGCTCACGCTCGGACCGCTCGTTCCGGTCGGGCCGTTCGACGCGCTCCGGCCTGTCGCCACGGTCACCGCGCTCGGGCCTTTCCGCGCGGTCCGGTCTCTCGCTGCGCTCTGGCCGTTCCGCGCGCTCTGGCCGTTCGGGGCGCTCTGGTCGTTCTGCGCGGTCCGGTCTCTCGCTGCGCTCCAGACGTTCAGCGCGCTCTGGCCGCTCGCCGCGATCGGCGCGTTCCGGACGTTCGGCGCGCTCGACGCGTTCGACGCGTTCCACGCGCTCGGGGCGCTCGAAATCGATGTCTATCTCCATCGAACCCGCGCCGGCGCGGGTTCGCGGACGGTAGATGCGCGGGGCGGGCGAGAGTTCGCCGTCGGAATCAGAAACTGGGGAATCTTCGTCTTGCACGTGTGGTTACCACCTGACAATATCTAAGCAAGTGCGCCGCGGCGTGATGCCG
The DNA here is from genome assembly GCA_035314825.1 of Candidatus Eremiobacteraceae bacterium. Lineage (NCBI taxonomy): Bacteria > Bacillati > Vulcanimicrobiota > Vulcanimicrobiia > Candidatus Eremiobacterales > Candidatus Eremiobacteraceae > Candidatus Eremiobacteraceae bacterium. Next base: position 1,296 of record DATFYX010000017.1, on the reverse strand, counting down.
CAGGCAGTGAGTGAACAGTCAACGGTTCGTGATGTCGTGATAAACTACACTAACGTCGATTTCGACGTGGATGACTGCAAGTGGGGGTTTTATCGATGATGAACAGCCGAGCTCGCGCCGTCATAGAAGATCGGGAAGCTCACGCCGCTCTGACTATAACACAGCCTGGGTATCGCGTCAACGGTTTTTGGGCCTTCTCGGCGCTCGGGAAACGCTGCGGCTATCGGGGTCGTAGAAGCGCAGCGGCCAGTCGGCGGCGCTGCTCAACCCCACGCGCGATGTGACGCCGATCCGCTGCGGCGGTGATGCTCTCGTGAAATCGATGTGCAACTGCGGATCACCGCGCAGATCGACGCCGTTGCACCGCAAATCGATGGCCATCGCCCGGCATAGGTTGCCGGGTCCGCAAGCAAGGCGCGCATCGGGTACGCTCGCTCCCCTTCGCCGGTGCATCGCATCGAGACCCGCGAGCGGCTCGACTGCACGCAGCAAGACAGCGGCGCCGAGTCCGGGCGGCTCGGTGACCGCGTTCAGACAGTAGTACACCCCATATATAAGGTAGACGTACGCGCTGCCGGGGCGACCGAAGATCGCTGCGCTGCGTCTGGTCGGACCGCGATACCCATGACACGCGGGGTCGACGTTTGGAAGGTACGCCTCAGTTTCCACGATGCGGCCGCTGACGAGCGTGCCGGCGTCTGGCTCGCCCGGGGGGATAACACGCTCCAGCATCGCTCCGATGAGCCGGCGGGCGACGTCTACCGTGCTTCCTTCAAAGCCGTCCTCTACCGCCGTGCCTGCGGCACGGATGTTCGGGACTTGACTGCGTGTCACGAGCGCGTGATGATACCTCTTGTCATGGGATGTAGTAGCGCGTTCCTCAAACGCACCGTTCGCCGGCGCGGCTACACACTCTTGGAAGCGCTGATCGCATTAGGCGTGCTCTTCATCTTGATCTATGTGGTCGGCGACGCGGTATCGCGCATGCTGCACAACACTGCCATGTCGGTCGGCCGCGCGAACCAGTCGCGAACGGTGTTGGAGCTCGCCATCCGCATGAACGAGGAAGCGCGCAGCTCGACCGCGGTGTTCATCCCAGCGACTGATGTGTTCGGCGGCTCGAACAGCGGTAGCGCCGTGCACGAAATCGACTTCTTCCGCAAATTGTCTGCGGGCGGCGACGCGTACGTCGCCTATACCTTCGATGCGACGCACTTCACAGTGACGCGATATGAATACACGCTCTCGAGCGGAGCGGCGACGATCGTGCACGCCGATCAAGTCGCAGACGGCATC
>DATFYX010000016.1 GCA_035314825.1 Candidatus Eremiobacteraceae bacterium | reverse complement strand
GAGAAATTCCCGTACCCATCGGCCACCGGCTGGGTATACGATAGCGGCGACTACCAAGCGACGCTCGACAAAGCGCTGCAGACGATCGACTACAAGAGCCTGCTCAAAGAGCAAGCGGACGCGCGCAAAGCCGGCAAGCTCTTCGGTATCGGCATCTCGACCTTCACCGAGATCGTCGGCGCCGGTCCGGTGAACCAGTTCGACATCTTGGGCATCAAGATGTTCGACAGCGCCGAGATCCGCGTCCATCCCACCGGCAGTGCGATCGTGCGCACCGGCACTAAGGCACAGGGCCAAGGCCACGAGACGACCTGGGCGCAGATCGTCGCTGAAGAGCTTGGGCTCGACGTCCAAAACGTGTTGGTCGAAGAAGGCGACACCGACACCGCTCCCTACGGCCTTGGCACGTACGCCAGCCGCAGCACGCCGGTCGCGGGCGCCGCGATCGCCATGGCCGCGCGCAAGATCCGCGAGAAAGCCAAACTGCTCGCGGCCCATCTGCTCGAAGCCAATCCGGCCGACATCGAGTGGGTCGACTACAAATTCCAGGTCAAGGGCAGCCCCGACCGTTCCAAGACGATGCAAGACGTCGCGTTCGCCGCGTACACCAACATGGGCGACGACATCGAACCGGGCCTGGAAGGCACGAACTACTACAACCCGCCCAACCTGACGTTCCCCAACGGCGCGTACATCTGCGCGCTCGAGATCGACAAGGGCACGGGCGAAGTCCACGTGCGCCGCTTCGTCGCCATCGACGATTGCGGCAACATCATCAATCCGATGATCGTCGAGGGCCAGATCCACGGCGGCCTGACCGAGGGCTTCGCGATCGCGTTCATGCAGGAGATCCAGTACGACGCCGACGGCAACAACAACACCACTAACTTCACCGAGTATCTCGTCCCAACGTCGCACGAGACGCCGCACTGGGAGACGGGCAACACGGTGACGCCGTCGCCGCACCACCCGCTGGGCACCAAGGGCGTGGGCGAATCGCCCAACGTCGGTTCGCCGGCTGCGTTCGCCAACGCCGTGGTCGACGCGCTCTCGCCGCTCGGCGTGCGCCACATGGATATCCCGCTCACGCGCGAGAAGATTTGGAAGATCTTGCGCGAAAAAGGAATCAAGGGATAGCATGAAAGTCCATTACGAAGGTCAAGAGAAGATCCCGGCGTCGTTCGCCGACACGTGGGCGTTCATGACCACGCCGGCCAAGGTCGCCTCCTGTCTGCCCGATATCGTATCGACCGACGTCAAAGACGCGACGCATTTCACCTCGGTGGTGAAAGTAGGCGTTGGCCCGGTGCGCGGCAATTTCACGTTCGACGTGACGCTCGTGCCGAGCGCCGATGCGAAGCAGGTCTCGGTCAACATCCACGGCGGCGGCTTGGGCAGCGTCGTGGACCAGGTCGCGGTCGCTACCATGAAAGACAACGGCGACACCACCACCACGCTCGACTGGTCGTGCGACGCCACCATCAACGGACCGGTCGCGACGATCGGCGGGCGCATCCTCGACGCGCAGGCCAAGCGCATCATCGAGTACGTCTTCACGCAAGTGCGCACCAACCTGACCGGCACCGCGGGCGCGGCAGGGACCGCATAGCGGCGATGCCCCGCCCCGAGCTGCTTCAACGGATGGCCACGCTGCAACGCGAGGGTACTGCGTTCGCGCTCGCGACCGTGGTCGCGCGCAAGGCGCCGGTCTCATCGCATCTGGGCGATGCCGCGATCGTCTTTGAAGACGGCCACGTCGAGGGCTATATCGGCGGGGGCTGTTCGCAAGAGATCCTGCGCACCCAAGCGCTCGAAGCGCTGCGCACGGGCGAACCGCGTCTGGTGCGCATCTCGCCTGACGACATTCCCGGATTGCCGGGCTATCCCGACGATGGTGCAGACGAGCAATACGTGCGCGTCAGCATGACGTGCGCTAGCCAAGGGGCAGTGGATCTCTACGTGGAGCCGTACGCCCCGCTGCCGCTGCTCGTCGTGATCGGGGCGATGCCGATCGCCTCGGCGACCGCGGCGCAAGGCAAGCTCGCGGGTTTCGACGTCGTGCGCGTTCGTGATCCCGACGAAGCCGGCGACGATTCCGATCTCTCGCTCGAGCGCCTCAGCGGGCCGCTCGAATCGCTGCCCGCGAAGTTCCGCACGCGCCAGGTCTTCGGCGTGGTGGCATCGATGGGCGAATACGACGATGTCGGAGCGGACGCGTTACTGCGCGCCAAAGCTCCCTATATCGCGCTGGTCGCAAGCCGGCCGCGCGCGGACGCCGTGCTCGACGCGTTGCGCTCGCGAGGGTGGTCCGACGACGATCTCTCAGTGATTCGCAATCCGGCCGGACTCGACATCGGCGCCAAGACGGCGCCCGAAGTCGCGCTCTCGATCCTCGCGGAGATCGTGCGTTGGCGCCGCCAAGCGCGCGTCGAGGTAACTCCCAAGCCGCGCGCCACCGCTACGGATCCCGTGTGCGGGATGGACGTGACGACGCTTAACGCGCCGCACACCCTGCAGGTCCAAGACACGACGCATTACTTCTGCTCGCCCGGCTGCAAGCGCGCGTACGCCGCCTCAGCGCTCGAGGCCAAACCAAAATAAATGGAGCGGTCGAGTTTACTCGACCGCTCCTTGGCTTTCGCTTAATGCGCTAGCGGCGCCGGCGCGAAGGGCAAGCCAGTTTCCTGGACCGCCGTTGAGCAGACGGTCGCTTTGTCGTCGCTGTTCGCGGCGCAGACCATGTAGTAATTGTGCTGTCCATTGGGTGCAGCGCTGACGCTAAGGTTGTACTTCTGCGGCGCGGTCGGGTTCACGGCCGCGTACTTGCCCCACCCTGGCGCGGTGAAGCTAGCCGTCGGCGCGGTGCTTCCGGTGTTGACCATCAAGTACAGATGCGCGGTGTCACCGCCCGGTCCAGTGGTGGACCATGTGAGCGTGACGTTTGAATTGTTCAGGCGCAGCGCCTTGACGTTCGTCGGCTGAGCGATCTGCAGCGGTTGGAGACGCGTCGGCGTATACCCCAGACGGGCTGAGACCGGCGAAGCACATGCGGTCTGATTGACGTGTGAAGTCGGCGGTTGATTGCTGCCGTTGCCATAAACGGCCTCGATCCAAAAGGCGCAGACGGTGTAAGTGTACGTCACGCCCTCTTTCGCGTCGCTATCGGTGAACGACTCGTTAGTGACTCCGGTCGACGCCTCGGATTCGGGGAGCACTGGCGGCAACAGCAAGGCATATCCGGCCGGCTGGAACGAGGAGTCAAACGCGGGCGTGCGCGTCACGTGGACCTGCATCTTATAGCCGTAGCTATGAAGCCACCAGCTGACGACGATCTGACCGCCTTTCACGGCGGCGGCGACGTTTGTGAAATACTGGCTGGGGACGACCTTCGCGCTATGCGTCGGCACCAGGGTGGCCGCAGCAGCGGGCGTCGATTGCGGGGGCGCGTGCGAGGCCCAGGCGGCCATGACAACCACGACGATCACCGCGAACAGCGTAAAGCGCTTCATCAGATAAGCTCCTCCGGACGCCCCCTATGAGGCCGTCATCAGACAGTGTTATGCTGGTAACGCTTGCGCTCCGCTCAAAAGTTCCCTCCCAGCCCGGCCAAGCGAGCTAACGGATCGGCGCGTACGTGTGGACTTGGCCCGCGCTGCATACCACCCGCAGGCGGCCCGAGGCCAGCGCCTTCTGCAGTTTCGGCTTGACCTCGCGCTCGAACGTCGGGTCTGGATAATCGTCCGCATACACCAGATACTCGACGCCCTCGATGACGTTGCCGTTGGCGCGCGGATAGACGCCGGCGATGTGCGTGAACCATTCATCGTGCGTCGATAGCGAGGCGTCCGGTGGCACGCACGCCAGCGCACGCTTGGCCCCGGCAAGGTCGTGATATGGTGCGCGCAGGTAGTACGATAGATGCATCGGGTTGATGAAGATCAAGAAGAAGACGCATGCGCCAAGCGCGACGTCAGCCCAACGCGTGGCTACGCGCGATCCGGCAGCGCTGTTGATCGCGATTAGCGCTATGGCGGTCGCGATCAGCAGCCACGGCGCCCACAGCAGCGAATACTGCGCGCCCATCGTGCGGATTGACTGACTCGTCGCGAGCAGCACGATCGCCAGACCCGGCAGCGCCAATAGCCACCACCACGTCCGCAATGGCAGCAGTGCGAGCGGCACAAACGCCTCGCACAGATACGTGAAACGTTGCATGGTCGCCATCAAAGGCGTGCCGGCAGGGTTAGGCGGCGGCGGAACCGGCGGCAGTGCCGCAATACCGGATCTTGGCCGGGCGCCGATATGGTAGTACAAGAGCGGATACCAGCCGTACCGGCTATTGGCGGGTTGGAGTATGCCGAAGTACGCTAACGCCACGGCGATAGCGCCGCCGCCCAGCGCTAGCAACGCAAGCCCAAACGTGCGCCGGAGTTGCGGCGACTCAAGCAGCGTGCCGATCCCGTGGCGCGAACGCAGCAAGACGATGCCGCACACGAGCCCGATCGCCGCCAGCTCCAACAGCACGTCTTCGCGCACGGCGAGCGCCAGCACCGCAAGCAAAGAGAACCATCCCCAGCGCCCGCGGTCGGCCGCCCACAGCAGTCCGATGACGAGCAGCGGCACGCACGCCAAGATGTGGAACTCGCCGATGCCGATCGTCGCGAGCGGCGGATACAGCAAGGAGATCAAGCCGGCGCGAACGGCAAGCGGCTCCGCGACGTGCGGCCGCACGAGCGCGTACATCGCCAAAGGCACGCACGCGATGAGAGCGACTTGCGCATACTCGAGCGCCAGACCGGAGCGCGTCACCAAAAGCAACGGATAGAAGATCGCCAACAGCGGCGAGAAGTGCACCGCCAGATCGGAGCCGCCCTCGAACGTCGAATGGAAACCGTGCAGCGTGCCCAGCACGACCTGCGTGTTGATGCCGGTGTCGACGCCCGTCTGCCAGCGCACCCAGTGGATGGTGACGAGCGCGCCGGCCGCGAGAGCGTACAGCACAACCGCGAGCAGGAGCCATCGATAACCGTCGCCTGCAGCTGAGTCCGCCGGGGCGCGGTGTTGGGAGCCCGTCACCCAATGCCTATGAGCGATGCGACCGTCGCTGTCCTTGCGATA
>DATFYX010000015.1 GCA_035314825.1 Candidatus Eremiobacteraceae bacterium | reverse complement strand
GGCGGCGTCACCGCGCAGTACGATTCCGAAGTCGTCTACCACAGCATCCGCAAGGACCTCGAAGCCAAGGGCGTGCTGTTCTCGGACATGGACGCCGGCCTGCGCGAGCACGAGGACATCGTGCGCAAGTATTTCGCGACCGTGATCCCGCCGGCCGACAACAAGTTCTCGGCGCTCAACTCGGCCGTCTGGTCGGGCGGCTCGTTCATCTGGGTCCCGCCGGGAGTTTCGGTCGACATCCCGCTGCAGGCGTACTTCCGCATCAACTCCGAGAACATGGGCCAGTTCGAGCGCACGCTGATCATCGCCGAGCCCGGCTCGTTCGTGCATTACATCGAAGGGTGCACCGCGCCGACATACTCGAGCAATTCGCTGCACTCGGCCGTCGTCGAGCTGATCGCCATGGAAGGCGCGCACATCCGCTACACGACCATCCAGAACTGGTATAAGACGGTCTACAATCTCGTGACCAAGCGCGCGATGGCGTACAAGAACGCGCACGTCGAATGGGTCGACGGCAACATCGGCTCTAAGCTGACGATGAAGTATCCGTCGGTCTACCTGATGGGCGAAGGCGCGCGCGGCGAGGTCCTCTCGATCGCGTACGCGAGCGAAGGCCAGCATCAGGACGCCGGCGCCAAGATGATCCACGCAGCGCCGAACACGACGTCGATCATCACGAGCAAGTCGGTGAGCAAGAACGGCGGACGCACGAGCTACCGCGGCCTGATCAAGGTCTACGAAGGCTGCGACGGCGTCAAATCCAACGTGCGCTGCGACGCCTTGCTGATGGATCCGCAGTCGCGCTCGGACACCTATCCGACGATGGAAGTGGACGCCAAGGACGTGCGCATCGAACATGAGGCGACGGTCTCGAAGGTCGGCGAAGAGCAGCTGTTCTACGTCATGAGCCGCGGCCTGACCGAGGTCGAGGCCACCACGATGATCGTCAACGGCTTCTTCGAGCCCTTCGTCAAGGAGCTGCCGATGGAATACGCCGTCGAGCTCAACCGGCTGATCGCGCTCGAGATGGAAGGCTCTGTTGGCTGAGGACACAATGGAGCGGTCGAGCTTGCTCGACCGTGCTTCAGGACCCCAGCCATCGCTCGCAGACGCTATCAAGGCGCTGACCGCCAACGAACCGAGTTGGCTGACCGACGTGCGGCTGGGCGCCCTCAAGCGCTTCGAGGGGATCGCCACGCCGACGGAACGCAGCGAAGGCTGGCGCCGGCTCTCGCTTGAGGGCATCGACATCGCCCCGGTGGCGCCCGAACCTTCGCCCTTCAAGCTGACGGTCGCCAGCGTCGACCGTGCGCGCGGCGTGATCGCCAAGACGATATCGGAGGCCCTGCTCTCGCACGAGCCGCTGGTGCGCGAGGCGCTGGCGCACGGGCGCGGCGGGCGCACGGTCGGCAAGTATTCCGCGCTGGCCGAGGCCGCCTGGTTGGGCGGAGCGTTCGTGCACGTCCCCGATGGCGTCGAGCTCTCAAGCCCGATCGTCGCCGAGGCGGAGAGCGGCACCTATCCGCGCCTGATCGTGGTCGTCGGCAAGAACGCGCGCGCCGCGATCACCGAGACGCACCGCGAGCGCGGCCGTTTCACCGCCGGCATCAGCGACATCGTCGTGGGCGAGAACGCCCACCTCACCTACGCGCACGTGCAGGAGTGCGGCCCGAAGACGGTCGTGTTCTCGCATCAGCACGCGCGCATCGCGCACGGCGCGAAGCTCGTGACGCTCAATCTGGGCGCCGGCGGCGCTCTCTCCAAGAGCGACGTCGAGGTCGAACTGCTCGGCGCGGGCGCCGAGAGCGACATGCTCGGTCTGGTCTTCGCGCGCGGCACGCAGCAATTCGACTACCACACGCTGCAAGGCCACCGCGCCAGCGACACGCACAGTGATCTGCTCTTCAAGAGCGCGCTCGACGGACACTCGCACTCGGTCTACACCGGCGTGATCGTCATCGAGAAGGGCGCGCAGCGCAGCGACGCCTACCAGGCCAACCGAAATCTGCTGCTCGCCGAGGGTGCGCGCGCCGATACCGAGCCCAAGCTCGAGATCGAGGCGGATGACGTGCGCTGCACGCACGGCGCCACCGTCGGCCCGATCGACGCCGAGCAATTGTTCTATCTGGGCAGCCGCGGGCTCGATGACGAGACCGCCTCGCGCCTCATCGTCGAGGGCTTCTTCCAAGACGTGCTCGATCGGGTCGGCGACGAGCGCGTCACGCGGCCGCTCGAGACGAAATTCGCACCGCACCTCGAGCGCGAGAGGTAAGCCACAGGCGCGCGTGGCCACGCTGCTCGAAGTCGCCAAGACCGATGACGTTCCGGCCGGCAAGATCAAAGTGGTCGAAGCCGGCGGCCGGCGCATCGCACTGTGCAACTATCAAGGGACCATCTACGCCATCGCCGATGAATGCACGCACGATCGAGGACCGCTCGACCAGGGCGAGCTGATCGGCTGCGAGGTCGAGTGTCCGCGCCACGGCGCACGGTTCGACATCGAGACCGGGCGCGCAACGCGTCTGCCGGCGGTGCGTCCCGTCAAGACCTATCCCGTCGTCATCACCGACGGCGCCATCGCGGTAGAGGTGGACCAGTGAGCGCGCTCGCGCGTCCGCCGGCGCCAGGCTTGTCCGACGCCGACGTCGCGCGCATCCGCAAAGATTTTCCCATTCTCGCCGAACGGCCGCACGGCAAGCAGCTCGTCTTCTTGGACAGCGCGGCCTCGTCGCAGAAGCCGATCCAAGTCATCGAGGCGATGGACGATTATTACCGGCGTTACCACGCCAACATCCACCGCGGCGTCTACCACATCAGCGAACTGGCGACCGAGGCGTACGAGGAAGCGCGGGCGACGGTGGCGCGCTTCGTCGGCACGCCGTGCGCCGCCGAGTGCATCTACGTGCGCAACGCGACCGAGGGCATCAATCTGGTCGCCTATACCTGGGGGAGGACCAACGTCAAGCGCGGCGACGTCATCCTGCTCACCGAGATGGAGCATCACTCCAACCTCGTACCGTGGCAGGTGCTCGCGCAGCAGACCGGTGCGCGTTTGCGCTTCGTGCCGGTGACCGCAGACGGCAGGCTCGATCTGCGCGACCTCGACACCTTGCTCGACGGCGCCAAGCTGTTCGCGTTCACGGCCGTCAGCAACACGCTGGGCACCATCAACCCGGTGAAACATCTGGCGGCGCGCGCTCGCGCAGCGGGCGCGGTCAGCGTCGTGGACGCGTGCCAAGCGGTGCCTCGCATGCCGGTCGACGTGGCCGACTGGGGCGCGGACTTCGCGGCGTTCTCGGCTCACAAGATGCTCGGCCCGACGGGCGTCGGCATCCTATGGGGGCGCAAGGAGCTGCTCGACGCGATGCCCCCGTTCCTCACCGGTGGCGGAATGATCGGTATCGTCGGCCTCGAGCGCTCCACGTATGCAGACCCGCCCGCGCGCTTCGAAGCCGGTACGCCGGCCATCGCCGAAGCGGTAGGGCTAGGCGCGGCGGTGCGCTATCTGGAAGCCGTCGGCATGGACCGCGTCCATCAATACGAGCTGTTCTTGACGGACTACGCGTTGCGCCAGTTGGCGGAGATCCCGAACGTCACCATCTACGGCCCGGACATCGAGCACCGCAGCGGCGTGATCTCGATGACCGTGGGCGACATCCACGCGCACGACCTGGCCAGCATCCTGGACAGCGACGGCGTGTGCGTGCGCGCCGGGCACCATTGCAACCAGCCGCTGATGGAGAAGCTCGGCGTGGCGGCGACCGCGCGCGCTTCGTTCTACCTTTATAATACGCCGGGCGAGGTCGATGCGCTCATCAGCGCGATCGAGAACGCGAAACGGATCTTCAAGATCGCGTGACCGACAACACCTTCACCGGGATGGACGAGCTGTACCGCGACTTCATCCTCGACCACTATCGCAATCCGCGCAACGCCGGCACGCTCGAGAACGCCGACGCCTCGTTCGAGGACATCAACCCGTTGTGCGGCGACAAGATCCGCATGGATCTCAAGATCGACGACGGGGTCGTGACCGATGTGAAGTTCAAGGGCCGCGGCTGCGCGATCTCGCAGGCCTCCGCGTCGCTGCTCACCGAGCAGATCAAGGGCAAGACGCTGGCCGAGATCAGCAAGCTCGGCAAAGAAGACGTGCTCGAGAACGTCGGCATCAATATCTCGGCCGCGCGACTCAAGTGCGCGCTCTTAGGCCTCAAGGTGCTCAAACTAGCGTTGGCCTTGAAGTATTCAGACGAACCGAACTAGCGAGATGCGACCTTTTCGGTCTTGAGACGGCCGTCTACCAGGGAATGCCTGTTCGCCGCGTCGTAGCAAGGCGACGAGCCTTCAACGTCTTATTGAATCGCTTTTCGCTCCGTCGCTCTAGGGGGACCAGCTCACACCGCATGCCAGTCCATCCAGTCCATCATCTCGCCATCGGCACCGATGCCCTTAAGGTGGCGAAGAAATTCTACGGCTCGCTTCTGCCCGCGCTCGGTTTCGACTTGGTGTTCGATAAGGACGACCATTTCGGCTATCAGCGCGAAGGCTTCGAGCTGGTGGTCTACAAGGCCGAAAGCACCGCTGACGATCTCTACGACGGCAAACGCCACGTCGGCTTCGATCACTTGGCGCTCAATGCCGGATCCCGCGCGGTGGTCGACGAGTGCGCCAAACAGCTCGACGAGCTGGGCGCCGAGGTCGACGAGCCGCCGGCCGTCGTCACCGAGCTCGGCGACGACTATTACGCGCTGTGGGTGCGTGATCCCAGCGGCCTGCGCATCGAGGTCGTCTACCAAGGAGCGTAGTCAATCGCGGAGCGTACCTACTGCATCGCCGCGCTCGCCGCCGTCATGGCGCTGCAAGCCGTGCCCGCGCTTGCTGCAGGCGAGAGCAACCTCAACGCGCCGCTCCAAAAGACGATCAGCTCGTATCTGGCCGCTCATGCCGCGGACGAGCACATCTCGGCGATCTCACTGTCGGTGAGCCTGCCCGGCGACCCGGCCACCATCGACCTGACGACCGGACAGCGCAGCTGGCGTAGCGGCGGCCCGGTCGCGACCGACGCGCTGTGGCAGATCGGCAGCAACACCAAAGCGTATACCGCGGCCGCGCTGCTGCAGCTCGAAGCCGAGGGGAAGCTCGACATCGACCAAACCGTCGGGCTGTGGCTGCCGCAGTACCCGGCATGGAAAGACGTCACGATCCGGCACCTGCTCGACATGACGAGCGGCATCCCGGGCTACGACAACGTGCCAGCCATGGGATACGCGATGACGACGATCTATCGCCGCTGGACGCCGGCGCAGTTGATCGCCTTCGCCGACCCCATATACCCGGGTGCCCCGAAGCCGACAAGCGGCTATAATTATTCCAACACCAACTACCTGCTCGCCGGGCTGATCATCGAACGCGTGACGGGCAACAGCTACGGCGCCGAACTGCAGCGCCGTTTCTTCGGCCCGCTCGGCCTCACCAACACGTTCTACAGCCCCAACGTGTATCCGAAGTCGGTGACCGGCCGCATGGTGTCCGGATACTGGGGAAACACGGGTCCCGGCAACGAGCCGTTCAAGCGCTTCATCGACCAAGACATGCGGTTGGGCGACATGTCCTGGGCGGGCGCGGCGGGCGGAATCGTCTCGACGCCACAGGACGTGATCCGGTGGGTGCATGCGCTGTACCAGGGCGACGTCCTCGCGCCCAAGCAGCGGCGCGAGCTCATGAGCGTCGTCTCGATGCGGACCGGCAAGCCGATCGCGATGACAAGCCGATCGGATCCGCGAGGGTTCGGACTCGGCGTGGCCCTTGTGACCCATCCGAAGCTCGGCACGTTCTGGTTCTACGAAGGCGAGACGCTCGGGTACCGCATGGTCTATGCATGGTTTCCTAAGAGTAACGTGGTCTTCGCCGTCGGCGTCAACAGCCAGCCGACGGTCGATCACATCGGCGAGTTGATGGCCGCTATCTGGGACGTGCTCCACCGGGCCGGCAGGGTCTAAAGCGGGTCTCGGGCAAACGTTTTT
>DATFYX010000014.1 GCA_035314825.1 Candidatus Eremiobacteraceae bacterium | reverse complement strand
GCTTTCCAAAGCGCGTTTCGAGTTCCGTTGGGAGGATCAGTTCGAGCTGTCGCTCGATCCGACCACGGCGCGCGAATTCCACGACGAGACGCTGCCCGCGCAAGCGGCCAAGGTGGCGCACTTCTGTTCGATGTGCGGGCCACATTTCTGCTCGATGCGCATCTCGCAGGACGTGCGCGATTACGCGGCGTCGCTGGAAGTCGAAGCTGGCATGCGCGCGAAAGCGGAGGAGTTCAAGCAAGCGGGCGGCGAGCTGTACGTCCCGCTGAAGTAGGCATGTAGTGGCCGAATTTACTCGGCCGTCGAATGTATTCGACCGTAGTTCGAACCGCGCGGCCTCCCCGTTCGACGTATAATCGTACGGGGTGGCCGAATTTTCTTATGGGAGGACCATCATGTCGACCCATGCAGGCTGGCATCACCGCGTTGGCGCGCTGTTCATCACCCTTTGTCTGCTCGCACCGACGGGCCGCGTGGCCCTGGCCGATCCCGGCGAGCGCACCAGCACGCTTGCCGATCAGCAAGCCGTCTCCGTCACCATCTATAACGACAATCTCGCGCTGGTGCGCGACGAACGCCGCATGTCGCTGCCCAAAGGCACGCAGCGGCTCGCGCTGCGCGACGTCAGCGCCCAGATCGACCCGACCACCGCGCTCTTCCATAGCCTCACCTCGTCGGGCGCGGTGTCGGTCATCGAGCAGAATTTCAACTTCGATCTGCTCAGCCCGGAGACGCTTCTCGACAAGTACGTCGGTAAAGACGTGACGGTCATCCACACCAACCCGCGCACCGGCGCGGAGACGCGCGAGCAAGCCAAGGTGCTCTCTGTCAATAACGGCGTCGTCTTGCAATACTCGAACCGCATCGAGACGGGCATCGACGGGCGCCTCTCATTCCCGTCGATCCCGTCCAACCTGCGCGATCGGCCGACGCTGGTGACCGACATCAACAACACGTACGAGGGCGATCAGTCGCTGGAGCTCGACTACCTCACCGGCGGCCTGTCGTGGCATGCCGATTACGTCGGAGTGCTCAACGGCGACGATACGCGTCTGGACCTCAACGGGCTGGTCACGCTGACGAACACCAGCGGCACGAGCTACGACAACGCGAAGATGCAGCTGGTGGCCGGCTCGGTCAATCGCGCCCAGAACACGGACCAGATCCGCACGCTCGCCGCCGTGTCAGTACGAGCGGCCAACGAACCCATGAGCCAGCAGACCCTGTTCGAATATCATCTGTACACGCTCGGCCGGCCCACCACGATCGCCGACAAGCAGACCAAACAGGTCGCGATGCTCTCGGCCTCTGCCATTCCGGTGACCAAGTCGCTCGAACTGCGCGGCGAAGACTACTACTATACGCAGGCGACAAGCGACTTGGGCCAACGTCTCAAGCCGCAGATCTATTTGGAGTTCAGCAATGACGGCGGTGGCTTAGGCGTGCCGCTGCCTAAGGGCGTCGTGCGCATCTATAAGAAGGACTCGTCCGGCAACGCGCAATTCGTCGGCGAGGATAGCATCGATCACACGGCGCGCAAGGAGCGCATCCGCTTGCTGCTCGGCGAATCGTTCGACGTCACCGCGACGAAAAAGCAGACCGATTTCAAGCGCGTCGGGCCGTTCAACGACCGCTATCAGTACGAGAGCTCGTACTCCATCGAGATGCGCAACGCCAAGGACACGCCGGTCACGCTCAAGGTCGTCGAGCCGATGCCTGGCGATTGGACGATCATCGCCGAGAACGCGCCGCACGTGAAGACATCGAGCGCGACCGCGACCTGGACGATGACGGTCCCGGCCAACGGCAAGACGACGCTGGAGTACTCGGTGCGCGTGCTCTACTGACCACCCGCGCGCAGGTCAGTCCAGGAGTTCGTAGGCCGGCAGCGTCAGGAACTCGATGAAGTCCGCGGAGAGCGCGACGCGGTCGAATATCTCGCGCGCGTCCTTGAAGCGGCTGTGCGAGAACGACTTGTCGTCCATCGCGCCGCGCGCGGCAGCGAGCTCGTCTTCTTCGAGCGCGCGAACCATGCTCTTGCTCGCCTCCTCGCCGTCATCGAGGCGCGATCCATGGCGCACCCACTGCCAGATCTGCGAACGCGCGATCTCGGCGGTCGCGACGTCCTCCATGAGATTGTTGATGCCCGCCGCGCCGGTGCCGCGCAGCCATGATTCGAGATAGCGCAGCCCGACGCTGACGTTGCCGCGCACTCCGGCTTTAGTGATCGTGCCGCCCGGGACGCGCACGTCGAGCAACTGCGCTGCGGTGACCGATACCTCGGGCCGCTGCCGCTCGATCTGGTTCGGACGGTCGCCAAGCACCGTATCGAATTCCGCGCGGGCCACCGGCACCAGGTCCGGGTGAGCTACCCACGTGCCGTCAAAGCCGTCGGCAGATTCTCGCTGTTTGTCCTCGCGCACGCGTGCGAGCGCCGCCTCGTTGACCTGCGGGTCGCGCCGGCTTGGGATGAACGCCGCCATGCCGCCCATCGCGTGAACGTTGCGGCGATGGCACGTCTTCACGAGCAGCTCGGTGTAGGCGCGCATGAAGGGCACGGTCATCGTGACTTGCGCGCGGTCGGGCAGCACGAAGTCAGCGCGATTGCGAAACTTCTTTATGATGCTGAACATGTAGTCCCAGCGCCCCGCGTTGAGTCCGGCGGAGTGCTCGCGCAGCTCGTACAGGATCTCGTCCATCTCGAACGCGGCCAAAATGGTCTCGATGAGCACGGTCGCGCGGATCGTGCCGCGCGGCACGTGCAGCGCGTCCTGCGCGAAATTGAACACGTCGTTCCACAGGCGCGCTTCGAGATGGTTTTCGAGTTTGGGAAGGTAGAAGTACGGCCCGCTGCCGCGCGCGAGCAGGCGCTGCGCGTTGTGGAAGAAGTACAGGCCGAAGTCGAAGAGGCTGCCGGACATCGGCGAGCCGTCGATCGTCACGTGGCGTTCGGGAAGATGCCAGCCGCGCGGACGCACCAGCAGCACCGCCGGGCGCTCGATCAGCCGATACGTCTTCTCAGGCGTCTCAAGCGTGATGGTGCGCTCGATGGCGTCGATGAGATTGCCGTGTCCGCCGATGAGGTTCTCCCACGTCGGCGTGTTCGAGTCTTCGAAGTCGGCCATGAACGCGCTCGCGCCCGAGTTGAGCGCGTTGATCATCATCTTGCGGTCGGTCGGACCGGTGATCTCGACCCGGCGGTCGCGCAGGTCTGCCGGGATCGACGGACCTTTCCACTCTCCATCGCGCACGGCTTTGGTCGAGCTCAAGAAATCAGGCAGCACGCCCGCGTCGAACTGCGCTTGCCGCTCCGCGCGCGCGCTCAGCAGCTGCCGCCGTCGCGGCTCGAATTCGCGCGCAAGTGCCGCGACGAAGGCAAGGGAGTCCGGGGTCAGGATCTCGTCTTGACGCGCGACGCGCGGCGCTTTGACCGTCACGCCGTCGAGTGCGCTAGCATGTTTCATGGGACAAGGTTTGCGCTCAGCCGCGCGACCTCCCCGCCTGGTACGGGCGTTCGGAGGACTTGGCGCGGCGGCCGTCCTATAGCGGCAACCCGGCGGACCGGCAGACAAGGCCGCCGATCTCATACCGCCCGATCACCGAGGAGACACCTATGGCCAGCACCTCCACCCGCGTCTTCATCGACTGCGCCGAGATGCCCAGCGACAGCGGCTGCACGCTCTACATCTCAGGCAGACCCGATGAAGTGCTCAAAGCGGCAGTCTCACACGCGGTCTCAGCGCACGGACACCAAGACAGCCCCGAGCTGCGCTCTCAACTGCAAGCCGGACTCAAACCAGAAGCCGCCTAGACCTCAACCGATCCGCTCGGTGCCGCCCATATAGGGCTGCAGTATGCGTGGGATGCGCACCGAGCCGTCCTCTTCCTGATAATTCTCGAGCACCGCGACCAGCGTGCGCCCGACAGCGAGCGCTGAGCCGTTGAGCGTGTGCACGAATTCCGGTTTGGCTTTTGGCGCTGGGCGAAAGCGGATGCCCGCGCGCCGCGCCTGGAAATCGCCGGTGTTGCTGCACGACGAGATCTCGCGATAGGCGTTCTGGCCGGGCAGCCACACTTCGAGATCGTAGGTCTTCTGCGACGCGAAGCCGGTATCGCCGGAGCTCAGCAGCATCACGCGATATGGCAGCTCGAGCGCTTGGAGCAGGCTCTCTGCCTGGCGCACGATCAGTTCGTGCAGCGCCGCGGACTCTTGCGGTTGAGCCAGCGCGACCAGTTCGACCTTTTCGAACTGATGCTGGCGGATGAGGCCGCGCGTGTCCTTGCCTGCAGCGCCGGCTTCCTGGCGGAAGTTCGCGGTGTACGCGGTGTAGCGCTTGGGCAACTCGTCGTTCTCGAGGATCTCCCCGCGGTGCAAGTTGACGAGCTGCACCTCGGAGGTCGGTGACAAGAACAGCGAGCCGTCATCCAGCGAGAACATCGCGTCGCTGAATTTGCTCAAGTGGCCGGTCGCTTCGACGGTCTCGCGGTTGACCAGCAAGGGTGGCGCGATCTCCATGAAGCCGGCCGTGGTGTTGCGCTCGAGGAAGAAGTTGATGAGCGCGCGGTTGAGCCGGGCTCCCTCGCCCTTGATGACGGTGAAGCGGCTGCGCGCGATGCGCACGCCGCGTTCGAAATCCAAGATGCCGAGGCGTTCGCCGATCTCCCAGTGCGGTTTGGCCGTGAACGAAAACGCCGGCGGATCACCGCTTGAGCGAACGAGCTGATTGGCGCTCGAGTCCGCGCCGTCGGGGACGTCGTCGGCCAGGATGTTGGGGACGTGCGCGAGCAGCTCGTTGAGGCGCTGGTCGAGCGCTTCCGCCGACCGCTCCTGCGTGGCGATGCGCTCACCCAACTCGTTCGAACGCTCGCGCAGACGCGCTAGCGCTTCAGGCGGCTGGCCCTTGGCTTTGGCGAACTCCGCGGAGATCTGATTGCGTTCGGCCTTGGCGGCGTCGATCGCGGTGATGGCCGTGCGCCAGTCGGCGTCGAGCGCGAGCAAATCGTCGACCACCGAAACCGGCAGCTGGCGGCGTGCCAACGAGCGGCGCACGCGATCCGGCTGTTCGCGGATGAGGCGCCGGTCGAGCATCTAGGGACGTTGCGCCGTCGGCATCGCTGTTTCGTGCGTCGGAAAGCGCGGGGCCGCGGGACCGGAGCCCAGCACGCGGCGCAGCTCCTCCGGATGCGAGGACGCCTCGATCGCGCTGTCGCGCGTGATCTTGCCGGCTGTGACCAGCTCAGCGAGATGCTTCTCGAGCGACTGCATGCCGAGCTGCGTGCCCGTCTGCATCGCGGTCATCATCTGCGAGGGTTTGTTCTCTCGGATGAGATTGCGCACCGCGGGCGTGCCTAACAGCACTTCCATCGCGCAGATGCGGCCGGTACCGGACGCGCGTGGGATCAGACACTGCGTGAACACCGCTTCGAACGAGCCGGCCAACTGCACGCGGATCTGCTCCTGCTGGTCGACCGGAAAGACGTCGATGATGCGGTTGATCGACTCCGGCGCCGTGGTGACGTGCAGCGTGCCGAACACCAAGTGGCCCGTCTCGGCCGCGGTCATCGCCAGCTTGATCGTGTCGAGGTCGCGCATCTCACCGACCAAGATGACGTCGGGGTCCTGGCGCAAGGCGGAGCGCAGCGCTGCCTGCTCGCTTTTCGTGTCTTTGCCGACCTCGCGCTGCGAGATCACCGATTGATCGCTGTGGTGCTCGAACTCGATCGGATCTTCGATGGTGACGATGCGCAGAGCTTTATTCCGGTTGATGTAGTCGATCATCGCGGCCAGCGTCGTGGTCTTGCCGCAGCCCGTCGGGCCCGTGACAAGCACCAAGCCGCGCGGCTTTTGCGTGTACTCGGTGACGACCTTGGGCAGCTCCATCTCTTCGAGTTTGGGAGGCGTGGACGGGATCGCCCGGAACGTGCCGCTCATATGCTCGCGTTCGAAACACATGTTCACGCGGAAGCGCGAGATGCCCGACAATGAGTATGCGGAGTCGAGCTCGCGGTTTTTTACGAGCGCGTCGTATTGCTCTTCCGTCAGGATAGAGTGCATGAGCGCGTCCATGTCCTCACCCTTGAGGATGTCGTCGTTCAGCTTGCCGAGCTCGCCGTTGATGCGGATGGTCGGCGGGCAGCCCGCGACCAGATGCAGGTCGGAGGCGCTCGCGAGCACCGTCTGCGTGAGCATATCATCAAGCGAATGCGGGTACATGTGGCCTCCATCGGCGCCCGAGGGCCCCGCTCGAAAGGGTGCCTCGCCGCGGCGCAGCAAAATCAGGGTCTTCTAACATAGGACTTGCGCACGTGCGCGGTCGTTACCTAGCATGGAGGGGCGCCAGACGTCCACAGTCGATCCGACCCTGCGCCGCGTCAGCCTTGCGCGCGCCCTGAGCGCCGTGCTTGCGCATCCTATCCGCACCGCGGCCACGCAACGCGTGCCGATCGGAGCGGACAGCGCCGGGCGGGTGTTGGCCGAGGACGTGCGCGCACTCGAGGACGTGCCGCCCTTCACGCGCTCGAGCGTGGACGGCTTCGCCGTGCGCGCGCAAGACGTGCGCGGTGCCGATGGTCGCGCGGTCGTGCGCTTGACCGTCATCGGGGAAGTGCTCATGGGCGCCGCGGCTCCGCCGGCCGAGCTGCAGTCCGGCCAAGCGATGCGCGTGCCGACCGGCGGGTGGCTGCCGCGTGGCACTACCGGCGTCGTCAAGAAAGAGGACTGCCGCGACTTGGGCGCGGCGATCGAGGTCGTCGACGGCGAAGGCAGCGAGGACCACATCACGGCGCAAGGCGCTGATGTGCGCTGCGGCGACCTGCTGCGCCGTCGCGGCGACGTGTTGACGCCGGCATCGGTCGGATTGCTCTCGGGATCCGGCGTCGCCGAGCTCGTCGTGTTCGCGACCCCCGTCGTCGGCCTGCTCGTCACCGGCGACGAGATCGTCTCGCCCGGGCACGACCTTCGCGCCGGAGCGGTGCGCGACATCAACAGCCTGTCGCTTGCGGCGGCGCTGCGCGCGATGGGATTCGCGCCGCGCACCTACGATCGAGTACCCGATCGAAAGGATGCGTTCGAGCGCGCCTTCGCGCGCGCGCGCGCCGAATGCGACGCGGTGGTGATCTCCGGCGGCTCCAGCGTCGGCGAGCGCGACTACACGCCGCAGATCGTCGGCGCGGCCGGACCGCCGGGCGTCATCGTGCACGGCGTGCTCGCCAAACCTGGCCGGCCGACGATGCTGGCGCTGGTCGGCGACATGCCGGTGATAGGCCTGCCCGGCAATCCGGTCTCCGCACTCGTGATGCTCGAGACGCTGGGCAAACCGGTCTTGCTGCGGCTCTACGACAAGCGCGACGAGACGTTGCCCCTGCGCGCTCGCCTGCGCGCACGGCTCGATCTCGATCCGGAACTCGAACATCTGGTGCCGGTCGCCCTCGCGCGCGCCGAGGGCGGTCTTGAAGCCGATCCGCTGCTCGGCACGTCCGCGCAGATGCACATTCTCGGATTCGCCGACGCGCTGGTGGACGTGCCCGCGGGAAGCGGGCCGATCGAGGCCGGTACGTGGATCGACGCCAGCCCGCTTTCACGCACGTCAAGTTTGAGGTGAAGAAGATGGACATCAAAATGAGGCGCCTGTTGCTCGGGTCGGCGATCCTCGCGGCAGCGACGCTCGTCGCCTGCAGCAAGAGCGACCAGGACCAAACACAGCGCACCATCGAGCGCGGCGCCGGCGACGCGTGGGTCTGCACACAGGTGCGAGCCTCGGCGACGGCGCTCGACCCCGCGACCGTATCGCTGGTGAAGATCGAATGCTCGCCCGGTCTCGTGACCCTGCGCGGCGAGGTGCGCAGCGCGCAAGAACGCGATCAGCTCATCGCGGCCACGCGCAAGATCGATGGCGTCAAAGCCGTCGATGCGCACATCGTCGTGAATCCCAAAGCACCGACCGGCAACGAGATCGCAGACGACGTCACGTTGGCGACCAAAGTGCATGTCGCGATCGCCGGACAGACCGGCGTGAACGCGCTCAAGATCGGCGTGGGCGTGCACAACGGCGTCGCGACGCTGACCGGCGACGTGCCGTCACCGGCGATCCAGACCGTCGCCGTCGATGCGGCGCGCGGCGTCAAAGGCGTGAAGGGAGTCGTCGACAAGCTCGAGGTCCGGAGGTAAGCCCACCCCATCGGAGAAGTCGAACCGCCTGCGTTACGGCATCATATCCGACATCCACTCCAACCTCGAGGCGCTCAACGCGGTCATCGCCGAAATCGATGCCATGGGGGTCGACGCGTTGCTGTGCCTGGGCGACATCGTGGGCTACGGTCCGAGCCCGAACGAATGCTGCGACCTCCTGCGCGAACGCGGTGCGCTGTCCATCGCCGGCAACCACGACGAAGCGGCGGTCCGCAGCGCCGGCGCGGAGCGCTTCAACACCCTCGCGCGCGAGGCCATGTCATGGACCCGCTCGCAGCTCACGCCGGAGAACCAGGCCTACCTCGCCGGGCTTCCCAGGGAGCGGCGGGTCGACGGCTTTGCGATGGTGCACGGGGCCCCCGTCCACCATTTCGACTATATAATGGATGTGATGGATGCCAAGCGGGCGTTCGAAGCCACCGTGGAGGCCCTGACCTTCGTCGGCCACAGCCACGTGGCGGAAGTCTACTACCAGGACCCGGCAGGCAGGACGTTCCAGCAGCGGCTCCTGCATGGCGGGCGAATCGACATCGTTCCCGAATTCCGTTACATCACCAACGTGGGAAGCGTAGGGCAGCCGCGCGACCGTAACCCGCAGGCGTCATTCGCATGCTATGACGACGCGATCGCGGCGGTCGAGATCCGCCGAGTGGCCTACGATATCGAGCGCGTGCGCCAGCGCATGGCGCTCGCGAGTCTCCCGAAACCACTAGCCGAGCGCCTCGCCGCGGGCTGGTAACGAAAGGCATGATGACCGCTCCTCGCACTCTTTTGATCGCTCTCGCCGTCTGTTGCGCCGTGCTGGCGTCCGCGCGGCCGAGCGTCGCCGCCCCGCAGCAAGGCGACCAGTATTCCAACCGCTCGTATCTGACGCATGTCAACGACGGTCTCACGTCGTTCTACACGAAGAACTTCGGCAAAGCGCGCGTCGATTTCGAAGCGGCGCTCGCCATCGCGCCGACCGACTCGTTCGCGCTGTCGTTCCTCAACGCCAGCCTGCGCAATCTGGGCGTCGACGCGCTGACCGAGCTCGCCAATCAAGAAGAAGAAGATGCGGCCAAGAATCCACGCGACGCGCTCGCGCAGACGCGCTTGGGCTACACGTATCTATTCATGTCGCAGTTCCAGACCGCGCGCGGCCCGGACGCGCGCGACGCCTTCAACGCCGCGCTGCTGATCGATCCGCACATGGCCGCGGCGCACGTGGGCCTGGGCATCTACCGGCTCGGCGACAATTCGACCAGCCGCGCGAAGGCGGAGTTCCTCGCCGCGCTCGAGTCATCGCCGAAAGACGTGCTGGCGCGCGAGTATCTATCGAGCATCTATCAGGTCGACCTCAAAGATCCCAATCGCGCGCTCGCCTATCTGGTGGACGTGCCCAACCTGATGCCCAACTATCCCGACGCGTTCTATCATCTCGGCTCGATCATGGACGATCTCGGCCAGTACGACGCGGCCATCAAGTACCTCAAGACGGCGATCGACTTGGACAAAGGCCATGTCGGTGAAGCGGGCCAGTACGGTCTGCCGCTGCTGGGCACGGTGTACCTCAAAGTGCACAAGGTGCCCGAGGCCAAGCTCGCGTTCTCCGAGGCGATCGTCTACGGCGAGGCGCCCGAGTTCTCGCAATCGCAGCTCGATAAGATCAAGCGCGGCGACATCAAGTGAGCGCATCGCGCGAAGCGTTTCTGGCATCGACAGCGCCCTCTCGCCTCGAGGACGACCGCCGCTGCTTCGCGTGCGGTCCAGACAACCCGCTCGGTCTGCGCCTCAAGTTCGAATACGGCAAAGATTCAGCGACATGCCGAGTCGCGATCGACCCGCAGTTCTGCGGCTGGACAGGCATGCTGCACGGCGGCATCGTGGCGACGCTGCTCGATGAGGCGATGGCGCACGCCGCGATCGCCGCGGGCGCACGTGCGGTCACCGCCAAGCTCGAGATCCGTTTTCGCAAGCCGGCGCCCACCGGCGCGCCGCTGCTGCTCGAAGGCAACGTCGAGCGCCGGCGCGCAAACGTGTTGGACGGCAAGGCCGTCTTGTCCGACGGCGCCGGCAACGTCTACGCCGAAGGCCATTCGCGCTTCATCGCGGTCTAAGGGCGGCGCATGACCGCCAACACCAGCGGCGAAAAGCTCATCGCGAGCAACCGGCGCGCCTTCCACGATTACAAGATCGAAGAACGGATGGAGGCCGGCCTGGCGTTGACCGGCACCGAGGTGAAGAGCCTGCGCGTCAACGGCGCTTCGCTGGTCGACGGATACGTGAAGCTGCGGGGGCGCGAAGCGTGGCTGGTCAACGTCCACATCCCGCCCTACGAGCAGGGCACGTTCTTCTCGCAGCACGAGCCGCGGCGCGACCGCAAGCTGCTGCTGCACGCGCGCGAGCTCAAACGGCTGGTCGGCACGCTGCAGGAAAAAGGGCTCGCACTGCTGCCGTTGCGCTTGTATTTCAAGCGCGGCAAGGTGAAGGCAGAGCTCGGACTCGGGCGCGGCAAGAAACACTATGACAAGCGCGAGACGATCAAAGCGCGCGACGCGAAACGCGAAACCGAACGCTACGCGCGCCGCGGCTCGTAGCGGCGCGAACGCGGCGCCCGCGGTCGTCGTGGCCACCTCGGGCGGCTCGGATAGCGCAGCCGCGCTGCTGCTCGTGCGCGAGGCGATGCCGGAAGCGCACGTCGTCGCCGTCTATATCGATCACGGGCTGCGGCCGCGTGCGGCGATTGCGGCTGATGTGGCCGCAGTGCGCGCGCAGGCACGCCACGCCGGCGCCAAGGTCATCGTCAGCCGCGTCGTGGCTGCAAAGCGCGGGGTCTCGCGTGAGGCCGCGGCGCGCGCGGCGCGCTATCGCGAACTGGTGCGCATCGCCCGGAAGCTTGGCGCGCCGACGATCGTCACCGGCCATCATCGCGACGACGTGAGCGAGACGGCGCTGCTGGCGCTGGTGCGCGGCAGCGGCCTCGACGGTCTGGCTGCGATGCGTCCCCGCCGTACGCTGGCGCCCGGCATCACCCTGATGCGCCCGCTGCTCGCATACGGAAAAGCCGAGCTGCGCGAATTCATCCGCGCAAGCGGCGTGCCGCATGCCACCGACCAGACCAACGCCGACCTTCGGCTGCGCCGCAACGCGCTGCGCGCCCTGTTGGCCGAGTTCGAACGCATCGTGCCGGGCTCAGGCAAGGCGATCGCGCGCTCGGCGTCGTTGCTGGCCGGCGACAGGGCCGTGCTTGACGCGCTCGCGCGTGCCGCTTGGGAGACGGCGCGCATCAACGGTTCAGGCGAAGACCTGTCCGTCGCCGCGCTGCGCCGGCTCGAGCGGCCGCTGCTGCGACGAGTGATCCGCCATGCCGTCAAACGCGCCGCCGGCACGCTGCGCGACTTCCAGCTCGAGCACTGCGATGCGATCGCGGCAGCGATCCACGCCCGTCGCGGCGGCACGTTTCACGCCGGTCGAGCCTCGGTCGAGCTATCGGCGGGCCGGTTGATCGTGCGCGCACGCAGCGCACGGTCGAATGAATTCGACCGCTCCATAGGCGCCGAAATGGCAACGTCGACGATCGTCGTGCCCAAGGGCCGCGCGATCTCCACGGACACGAGCGGGCGCTTGCGCTTGCGCCGCGTCGCGCGAGCGCGGGCAGCGAAGCACGCGATGCTCCTGGATGAGTCCGCGTTCTCGACCGGCACGAGGCTGACGGTGCGTGCACCAAGGGAAGGCGACACCTGCGTGCCCTCGGGCCGCAGCCGGCCTGTTTCGCTCGCGCGTTTTCTCGCCAAAGCGGGCGTTCCAAAGCATCGGCGCGCGAGTGTTCCGCTGTTATGCCTGGGCACGCGCATCGTCGCAGCCATCGGCGTTCGCGTCATGGAGCCGTTCGTCGCCCGCGGCGATCGGGCGTTGGCGGTTTTGTGGGGTGGGTCGCACTAGGACGATTTGTGCATGCTCCAGGGTAGGGTAGCTCAGGCGCCAGCAAGAAGCCACTTGGCGCACACCAGTTCAAGCCTCCATTAAACTTCCCGACCGCCCGATACGTAGTAATAGAGATAGAAACTCCGGGGGCGGTTCCCGGGACAGAAAGGCCCCATTCGGGGAAAGCAGCCTTGGCTAAGTTCGTCCGGTACCTGTTGGCAGTCGCGATCGTGGCGGTGCTCGTCGCGCTCGGCATCGCATGGTACAAACAAAGCGCGACCCAGCAAAAGACCGTCGATTACAGCGATTTTGTCGCGCAGGTCAGCAAGTCGCCCGACTCGATCAGCAGCGTCACGCTGGGGTCGACCAGCGCCGTTGCCAAGCTGGCCGGAGACCAGACCGAGAAAGTCAGCATTCCAAACGCCGAGATGGCCAAAGAGCTCGGCGACCTGATGACGTCCAAGGGGATCCACGTCAAAGGCGACGGCTCGAACGACAACAACACGCAGGCGTGGATGTACGCGATCAACATCGTGCCGATCGTGTTGATCATCATCTTCGTCATGGTCATCATGCGCCAGGCGCAGTCCGGCGGCAGCCAGGCGCTGTCGTTCGGCCGCAGCCGCGCGAAGCTGCTCACCGAGAACCGGCCGAAAGTCACGTTCGCCGACGTGGCCGGCGTCGACGAGGCCAAACAAGAATTGGCCGAGGTCGTCGAGTTCCTCAAATATCCGAAGAAATTCCAAAGCCTGGGCGCGCGCATCCCCAAGGGCTTGTTGCTGCTCGGGCCGCCCGGCAGCGGCAAGACGCTGCTCGCGCGCGCGATCGCGGGCGAGGCCGGCGTGCCCTTCTTCAGCATTTCGGGTTCCGATTTCGTCGAGATGTTCGTGGGCGTCGGCGCGTCACGCGTGCGCGATCTCTTCGATCAGGCCAAGAAGAGCGCGCCCTGCATCATCTTCATCGACGAGATCGACGCGGTCGGGCGCCAGCGCGGCGCGGGTCTGGGCGGCGGACACGACGAGCGCGAGCAGACGCTCAACCAGCTGCTCGTCGAGATGGACGGTTTTGATCTCAACGTCGGCGTCATCCTCATCGCCGCGACCAACCGGCCCGACGTCCTCGACCCGGCGTTGCTTCGGCCGGGGCGCTTCGACCGCCAGGTGGTCGTGGATCGGGCCGACGTCGTCGGCCGCGCGCAGATCCTCGCGGTGCACGCGCGCAACAAACCGCTCGCGCCCAACGTCAAGCTCGAAGTGCTCGCGCGCCGCACGCCCGGCTTCTCGGGCGCCGATCTCGAAAATCTGCTCAACGAAGCGGCGCTGCTCGCAGCGCGTCAGAACAAGACGCAGATCGACATGGAGAACTGCGAAGAAGCGATCGACCGCGTCATCGCGGGCCCCGAGCGCAAGAGCCGCATCATGAGCCAGCGCGAGAAAGAGATGATCGCCTATCACGAGAGCGGTCACGCGCTGGTGGCCAAGCTGCTGCCGCATGCCGATCCGCTGCACAAGGTCACGATCATCCCGCGCGGGATGTCGCTGGGCCACACCATGCAGCTGCCGACCGAAGACCGCTATCTCATGATCAAAGCTGAGATCATCGACCGCATCATGGTCATGCTCGGCGCGCGCGCCGCGGAAGAGCTGATCTTCCATGAGTCCACCACCGGTGCGTACGACGACCTGCAGCGGGCCACGGGGTTAGCGCGCAAGATGGTGATGGAGTGGGGCATGAGCACCAAGCTCGGCCCGATCGCGCTCGGCAAGAAACACGAGCAGGTCTTCTTGGGCCGCGACATCATGGAAGAGCGCAACTATTCGGAAGAGGTAGCGAGCCAGATCGACACCGAGGTGCGCGGCATCATCGACACGTGCTACGCCGCGTCGTACAGCCTGTTGGAGACCAACATCGACAAACTGCACCGGCTCGCGGAAGCGCTGCTCGAGCGCGAGACGGTCGAGGGCGAAGACGTGGACCGGCTGCTCTCGGACGCGCCCGCGGCGACCCCCGTGCGCGTGCCCGAGGCCGTCCTCCCCGAACAGGCCGCGGCAGCCGCGGCAGCGCCGAAGGAAGAGAAGCCGCGCAAAGCGGGTGGAGCGCTGCCGTTCCCGCCGCCAGAACCGGCTTAGAAGTCGCGCGTCCGCGTGGACGCGCATCGCCTGAAAGGCATATCGCAATGCTCATCCCTCGCGGCATCGTTGCCGCGCTTGTGTTCTCCGGGGCGCTCTCGCTAGCGCTCCCGGCGCTCGCCGTTGCGCCTGTCGCAGCGCCCACCCTCGCCGCCGGCGAATCGATACTGTCCGACGGATTGACCGTCGCGGTGCGGCGGGCGACCCTTTCGCCGACGGCCGCGCTCGAGGTCTGGATCATCAGCCCCTCCGACGGCTACGGCGAGCCGGCGCCGGGCATCGCGCGCCTAGCCGCGCTGAGCATCATCGCGACCAAAGTAGACGGGCAATCGCTGCGCGACATGGTGCGCGACGACGGCGGCCAGCTGATGGTGTCGGTGTTTCCAAGCTCGACTGAGATCTCAGTCCTCGCGCCGGCGAATGCCGCCGACCAGCTCGCCGACGCACTGGTGGCGCGCGTGCTGCACCCGGCGATCGACGCAGCCGGTTTTCGCGACGGGAAGCTGCGCTTGGCCGAGCAGCAGGCGGTGGCCGCGAGCGAGCCCGACGTGCTGCTGCGCGACGGCATCTTCGCCCAGCTCTTCTCGAACGGACCGTTTCACGCATCGACCTATGGCGGGCCGGACACGCTGCGCTCGCTGAACATGAGCGATGCCGCGACGTACGCGACGCAAGCGTACGTGCCGAGCAACGAGATCGTCGTGGTGGTCGGCGGCGGCCTGGACGAGGACGCGCTGAACGCGCGCATCGCCAATGCGGCACCGCCCGCGGCGCTGGGTGGCTCGCTGCCCGCGTCATCTCTGGCGAAGCCGAGCGGTACGACCTATAACGCCGGGTTCGCCGACACCGGCGGCGTCGCGCTCGGTTGGATCGGGCCGTCGGTCAGCGACGAACGCACCTCGACCGCAATGGATTTTATCTCGGACTATCTCACCCGCCCGGACTACGGCTTGGTGGCAAAAGCGGTGGCCGATGCCGACCCGCAGGCGGATTTCAACGGGCAGTTCATCACCTTGCGCACCGCCGGCGTGTTCTACGTGACGGTCACGGGCGGCAAGCGCTCGGCCGACGCCATGGCCGGCGTCGTGCGCGCGGCGATGAAGCCGCTGTTGGACGGGCCGCTGCCGCCTCAGGAGTTCTCGCGCGCGCTGGAAGCGTTTCGGGTCCATACGCTGCGCGACACACAGACGCCGCAGGAACTGGCCGACAACTACGGTTGGTACTTCGCGCAGGGCGCACCCGCATACGCGCCGTCAGTCACCGATATCGCGCTCAACGGCGACTACTATGGCCAGGCAGCGGCGCTGACCGCACAGGCCGTGTACGAAGCGGCGAAGACATACCTCGGCGCGACGGCGGTGACGGCGACGGTCGCGCCTCGACCGCAGGCGCCTTCGACGACAAGCATGCTGCCCGGCGTCCAGGTCCATGAGGGAGGAGCACGATGAACCAGGCGACTTTCCGCGCGGCGGTTGCGCTTGGCGCAGCGCTCCTCAGCGGCGCGCTCATCGGCGCAGCACCGGCTCCTGACTCTGCGCATTTCCCCCCGGCCTCGATCAGCGTCTTGTCCAACGGCGTGATCGTCGCGGCGCAAGTATCGAATGACTCGCCGATCGCCGGCGCGCAGGTCTTCGTGCCCGCGGGCCTGATGCAGCAGACCGCGCTGACCGCTGGAATAGCGGCGGTCACCGCTGCGACCATCCTGCGCACGCCGGTCGAAGGCGGACGAAGCCTTACCGATACCGCGACGGCGGCGGGCGGCGCCGTCGCCTACATGGTGGACCCGGAAGCGACGCGCTTCCAGGTCGAATGCCAGACGTCCGCGCTGCCTCGCCTGCTCGCCGATCTCGCGCGTGCGATGGCCGCGCCCGATCCCGCGCAGTTCGCCGCGGCCCGCTCTGAAGTGAGCGCTGCCGCTGCGGACGACGAGACCAATCCCGCGCTCGTCGCCTACGCGATGGTCCGTCAGGTCCGTTACCAAGGCAGCGGGTTCGCGTTCCCGCAAGGCGGCAGGCCGACCAGCCTAGCGCACCTGACCGTCGCAGACATGCAGAAGTTCGCCGCGACCTACCAATATGGGAGCGGAACGATCGTCGCGTTGACCGGAGCGCTCTCGCCCCAAGACATCGATGCGGCCGGCAAAGCGTTCGCCTCCTTGCCCGCACGCTCCGCGCCGCCGCCAACGCCGGTGAGCGCCGAAAAGCGCCAGCATGAGATCGTCGCGCACCGCAACGTCCAAGCGCCGTGGCTGGCGATCGGGTTCAACGCGCCCTCGCAGTTCTCCAAAGACTTCCCCGTCATGCTGGTGATCCAAGCGCTCTTGGGCCGCGGCGGCGACGTGCATGCGCTCTCGTTCGGTTCCGGCGGGTCGGCCGGTGCGGCCGACTACGTCGGGGCGTACTATCAATACGAAGCTCGGCCGGGATCATTCCTGATCTTCCTCAATGGCGGCAGCGGCGATATCGACGCGGCGCTGCGCCAGGTCGAACAGGGCATCGTGCGCCTGCGCACCGATCCGCTGCCCGACGAGCTCGTCACGCGCGCCAGGAAGTTGGCCCTGGGAGATTATTATCTCTCGGTCACCTCGCTGTCCGACGCCGCGTGGCTGTTGGGCCGCTCGGCGAGCTCGCCCGACGGCGTCGGCTTCGAGAACGCGCTGGCCGCGCGCATCTCGGCCGTCAGCGCGGCAGATATCCAACGCGTAGCGCGGCAATACTTGGCGGACGAGACCGTCGCCGTGGTGCTCCCGGTCACCGCAGGCCGTTAGGCGGCGCGGGGCGTGCGCGTCGCGTTCGTCCACGACTACCTCACGCAGCTCGGCGGCGCTGAGCGGGTGCTCGAGCAGATGCACGCGCTCTATCCGGAGGCGCCGATCTACACCTCCCTCTACGATGCCGCCGCCATGGGGCCGTCCTTTGCGGGCCTCGACGTGCGCACCAGCTGGCTGCAGAAGATCCCGGGCGCGGCGCGCCGTTTTCGCGCGCTGCTGCCGCTGTACCCGAGCGCCTTCGAGGCGCTCGATCTGCGCGGCTACGATCTGGTGATCTCCTCGACCACGTCGTTCGCCAAAGGCGTGCGCGTGCCGCCGGGCGCGCTTCACGTGTCGTACGTCAACACGCCGACGCGTTTTCTCTGGTACCCGGCCGAGTACGCCTTTGAAATCGTGCCGCCGCTGGCGCGGCCGGCGTTACGCGCTGCGTTGCCCGGCTTGCGCCGCTGGGATTACAGCGCCGCGCAGCGGCCGTACCGCATCATCGCCAACTCGCGCAACGTGGCCGCGCGCATCCGCGCCTGCTACCACCGCGACAGCGACGTCGTGCCGTGTCCGGTGGATGTCGAGCGCTTTGCGCCGTCGGCGCAGGTCGATGACTATTACCTCGTCGTGGCCAGGTTGCTGCCGTACAAGCGCGTGGCGCTGGCCATTGAAGCGTGCAACTCGTTGAGCGCGCCGCTGATCGTCGTCGGCACGGGGCCGGATGAAGCGCGCTTGCGCGCGCTGGCCGGGCCGACGGTCACCTTCGCCGGCCACGTGGACGACGCGCGCCGGCGCGAGCTGTTCGCGCACGCGCGCGGCGTGATCGTGCCGGGCGTCGAAGACTACGGTCTCGTCGCGTTGGAGGCCGCCGCATCGGGGCGCCCCGTCGTCGCGTTTGCCGCCGGAGGGTCGCTCGAAACCGTCGTTGAAGGCGAAACCGGTTCGTTCTTCCGCGAGGCGACGCCGGACGCATTAGCGACGGCGCTGCGCGCATTCGTGCCCGAGAGATTCTCTACGGCACGGCTCGCCGGCCACGCGGCGCAGTTCTCGCCCGAGCGTTTCCGGGCGCGGCTGCGCGAACTCATCGAGCGCTATCTGAGCGAGTACGCGGCGTGAAGCGAAAATTTCCGCACCTCGATCTCACGCGTCTCACGGCGACGCAGCTTTCGACGCGGCCGTCGAAGGTGAGCCTCGACATGATGGCCGCGGTGCCGCAAGCTGGCGAGACGTTTGCCGACTTCTGGCGCGGACTGCCCGACGTGCTGGCCGTACACGAGCTGCGCGAGCTGGTCGCGTATCTGGCCGGCGCGCGGCGCGACGGCAAGGCGATCGCGGTCGGCTTCGGCGGCCACGTCATCAAGACGGGGTTGTCACCGCTGCTCATCGACCTCGCGCGCTCGGGCTACGTGTCGGCGCTCGCGTGCAACGGATCGGTGTGCATCCACGACGTCGAGCTGGCGCTGGCGGGCAAGACATCCGAAGACGTCGACAGTTCGCTGCGCGACGGCTCGTTCGGCATGGCGGCGCAGACGGCCGATTTCATCTTGGGAGCGATCGCCGGCGAGGGCGCGAAGGTCGGGCTGGGCCGCGCGTTGGGCAACGCGCTGCTAGCCGCGAACGCCAAGCATGCCGATATCTCGATCCTCGCCCAAGGCGCCGCGCTCGACGTGCCGGTCACCGTCCACGTCGCGATCGGGACCGACATCATCCACATGCATCCGCGAGCCGACGGCGCAGCGCTGGGCGCCGCCTCGCTGTTCGACTTCCGGCTATTCGCCGACGTGATCGCCGCGGTGACCGACGGCGGCGCGTATCTCAACCTGGGCTCGGCGGTGATCATGCCCGAAGTGTTCTTGAAAGCGCTGTCGCTGGCGCGCAATCTCGGCTACGGCGGCTCGTTCGTCACGGCTGATTTCGATTTCGTGCGCCACTACCGCACGCGCACCAACGTCGTGACCCGCCCGCACGCGGACGGCGGGCGCGGCTACATGTTCACCGGCCATCACGAGATCATGATCCCGTTGCTGTGCGCCGCGCTCAAGGCGGCAGCGAAGTGAGCCTGCTCAAGGCGCCGGTCACCCTGACGATCATCATCGTCAACGTCATCGTCTTCGTGGCCGACCTGCTGACAAACCATGCGCTGCTCGCCGCGGGCGCGCTGTATCCGCCGGCCGTCCAGGCCGGCGAATGGTGGCGCTTGATCACGAGCGGTTTTCTGCACTACGGCTTCGCTCACATCGGCTCTAATATGCTCGCGCTCGCTATCGCCGGTCCGCTGGTCGAATATTGTTATGGCGGCGCGCGCTACTTCGCGATCTACATGATCGCGCTGCTCGGCGGCAGCTTCCTGGCGTTCTATACGACGCTCGGGACGAACGCGGCGACGGCAGGCGCCTCGGGAGCGATCATGGGCGTGTTCGGCGCGATGGTCGTGCTGGCGTTCAAACTGCCGCGCATCCGCGAGGCGCTGCTGCGCACAGCCGTGTTCCCGATCATCCTGACGATCGGCTACGGTTTCGTCAACCCGGGCGTCTCGATGGCCGGACACATCGGCGGTCTGCTTGCTGGTTCGCTTGCGGCGTTTGCGCTCGATCCGGTGCGCGGCCGCGAACTCGCGCCGGCCCAAGACGTGCCGCCTAGCGCGTAGTATCCGCCTTCATCTTCGCGGCACGTTCGAATAGGTTCAGGGTCGCATCTGCGCAGCGGTCCCACGTCAGCGCAGCTGCTCGTGCTCTTCCCGCCGCGCGCAAGCGGTCGGCGAGCTGGGCGTCTTCGAGGACGAGCTGCAGCGCCGCCGCGAGCGCCACGGCGTCGCCTGCAGGGAAGTAGAGCGCCGCGTCGCCTGCCACTTCGGGTATGCTCGCGGCGTCGGACGCGACGACCGGGACCCGGTACGCCATCGCCTCGAGGATCGGCAGCCCGAAGCCCTCGTAGCGCGACGGAAAGACGAACGCGCACGCGCCGGCGTATAGCTCTCCGAGCCGGCGATCGCTGACCTCACCCGCGAACTCGACGCGTGCTCCTGGCGGCGGCGGGCCGAAGCTTCCCGGCTGGTCTTTGCCTGCCACGATAAGACGGTAGCGCGTGCGCAGGCTTTCGGGCAGCGCTCCCATCGCGCTCAGCAGGGTGCCGAGATCTTTGCGTTTCTCGGCCTGCCCGACGAACAAGACGTACGGGTCGCGCGCGTCGATCACGCTGTGCCGTTCCCCTGGGTCGATGCCGAGCGGAATCACCTCGATGCGCGCCGGATCGTAGGCGAGGTGCCGGACTATCTCTGACCTGCCGAACGCCGAGTCGGCGATGATCGTGTCCGCGTCGGCGGCGGTCGTCAAGAAAGGCCGCTGTTCGTTGCGCCGGATCGACTCATCGTCGGCCGGGGAAGCGAACGGCCAGCAGTCGTGGACGGTGGCGACCTTGACCCCGCGCGCTACCCAGGTCATCCCGTTCCAGGGATACCACGTAACGTCGTACGCCCGAGCGCCGGTCCGCGCGACGGGCAGCCGTACGCCAAGCTCGGTCGCGAGCCGCGACGCCACGAGCGACGGCAAGAGATCGGGCACCAAGAGCGTCAGCGCCACGCGCTCGCGCCAGCGCGTCGTCCACGATCTCAGCAGCGCCCGAGTGTAGCGGCCGATGCCGCGCCGGTCGTCCAGCAGCTTGCGCGCGTCGACGCCGAGACGCAGCGGCGTGCTCACGGCGTGCGCGCCACCGATTCGAGGGCCGCGAGCGTCTTGCGGGCGCGCACCTCTTCCCCGAAACTGGCAGCACGGGCGACACCTGCCGCTGACATCGTGCGCGCGAAAGCCGGATCGCGCAACACGCGCGTCAGCGCATCCGCCAATGCCTGCGCATCGCCGCATGGGAAATACAAAGCCGCCTCGCCGCCGACTTCCGGAATGCTGGCCGCATCGGAGGCGACCACCGGCGCTCCATAGCTCATCGCCTCGAGCAGCGGCAGACCGAAGCCTTCGTATCGGGACGGGAACGCGAACGCGGCAGCGCCGGCGTATAAGGCCCCGAGCTGCGCGTCGTCCGCGATCTCGCCCGCGAGCCGGATGCGCACGCCCTCGGCATCGCTCGCCGACAGGCCGCGCGCGCGCCCCACGATGACAAGCGCGGTGTCGGAGCGCAGATCCTCGGGCAACCGGCGCATCGCTTCGATCAGGGTGCCCACGTCCTTGCGCGGTTCGACTTCACCGACGAACAACACGTAGCGCGCGCTGCCCTCGATTCGTGCCGGCGCGCTCACCGCAAGCGGCGGGGCGACGCCTTGGTGGATCACTTGGATGCGTTCGGCGCTCACACCCAGCAGCCGGATGATCTCGCGTCTGGTGAATTCGGAGATCGCGATGATGAGCGCGGCACCCTCTGCCGCCGCGAGATAGTGCGCCTGCTCGCGCGCGCGCACGCGCGCGTCGCCGGACGGCGCTACGAACGGCCAGACATCGTGCACGGTGACGACCGAAGGCGCCGGCGCGCGCCATGTCATGCCGTTCCACGGATACCAGAGCACGTCCAGGCGACGTTTGCCAGCAGCACTACGCCGTGCGACGGTCGCGTCGCCCGGAAGATCTTCCAGATAGCGGCGCGCCACAAGCCCCGGCAGCGGATCCGGCACCAGCAGCGTGAGCTGGACCCGGTCGGAAAGCCGCGTCGCGAATTCGTGCAAGACGCTGCGCACGTAACGGCCCATGCCGCGGTGATCGCGCGGCAGGTTCGCCGCGTCGACGCCGACGCGCAGCCGCCCAGGCACTACTTGGGAGCGGCCGCCGGCCCGCTCAAGTGCACGATCGTCACGCCATCGAGGCGGCGGGCCGCCTCGAGCACCGCATCGCGTTGCGTGAACAGCAACACCTGCTGGCGGCGCGCGATGGCCGCGAGATGACGGACCGCAGCGCCGAGCCGCCGCTCGTCCGCGTGGGCGAGCGCGTCGTCGAGCAGCAACGGCACGCGTTCGCCGGATCCTTGCGCGCCGAGCGCCTGCGCGGTGGCGGCGCGCAGCGAAAGGTGCAGCTGCTCCTGCGTGCCGCTGGAGAGCACATCGCTCGGCATCGTCGCCGAACCGTCTGCCGGGCGCACGCGCAGCGAGAAGTCGCGGGGGTCGATCATGACGTCGGCGTAGCGCCCGTGCGTGATCTCGGCCAGCGCCGGACCGGCGAGCGCGTTGAGGTGGGGCGCGAAGTTCTTGTGGACGCGGTCTTTGGTCGTGTCGATCACCTCGCGGGCCAGCGCCGCCGCCTCGCGTGCTTGGACCAACCGCGTCTCTTCGGCCTCGCACTGCGCCAGTTGCTCCTCGAGGGGCGCTCCGCCGCCGCGATACTGCTCGTCAAAGCGCGCGAGTTCGCCCTCGATCTTGCCAAGCTCGCCGTCCAGACGCGGCTTGGTCGCATCGAGCTCTTTGAGCTCGCGCTCGAGCGTGGCAGCGTCCGATCCATCCGCAACCGTGTCGGGGCCCGCGAGCTCGGCAAGGCGAGCCTCTTGCGCGCGCAGATCTTGGAGCGTGTCGGTGCCGAGCGCGCCGGCCAGTGCGGCCCGCGCGTCGCTGATAGATTTTTCCGCCAGCAGCGCTCCCTCGACCCCTTGGCGCCGTTCGCGGAACGTGGCGATGCGGGATTCGAGATCGCCGCCCGGCACGCGCGCGTCGTCGAGCAGGCGCTGCAGCTCGGAGGCTCGCTCTTCAGTTCGCCGCCGCGCGTCGACCAATTGGCGGTCGAGCCGGTCGAAGTCGTTGAAGCGCGCTTCGAGCGAGTCGCGCAGCTCGCGATTCTGCGCAGCGGTCTGTTGGGCGGCTTCGAGCGCGTCGGAAAAGCGCCCAATCTCGCCCTGCACCTTCACCGCGCGCCGCACCGCCCGGATGTCCGACAGCCCGAGGGCGCCGCACTCCTTGGCCAGGTTCGACGAGGCGCTATCGGCGACGCTGCGGGCCTGGCGCGCGCGCTCCTCGATCTCGGCGTTGGCCGCATTGCGCCCGCGCTCGGCGACGAAGAAGTACGCGAACATAGCGCCGGCGACCAAGATGCCGGCGACGGCGCTGAGGATGACCGCCGGCAAGTGGACGAACGCGCCGACGACCAGGGCGATGAACGCGATGGCGAACACGAAGACGCCGGGCCACGCGCCGGCGCGCGGCCGCTGGCGGTTGATGGCGCTCTGGGTCTCGGCGGTGCGCGCCGCGTGCTCTTGGATGTCCGCCAATTCGGCCAACCCCTCGAGCCGCTCCAGCACATCGTCGGAGATGGTCGTGCGCGCGGCCTCTGGTTTGAGGCGTTCGATCGCTTCGTTACGGGCCTTGACGACGGCCTCGGCGTCTTTGATCTTCGCGTCGCACGCGGCGAGCTGGCGCAGCACCTCGGTGCGCTGCTCTTCTTTAGTATTCGAACTGCTCGACGCGTCGCTCTCCTCGGTGCGCGCCGCTGTCCAGGCGTCGATGGCGGAGTCGATGCTCGTGGCGCGCGCAAGCACCTCCGGAGACGGGTCAAGCGGCGCGCGGCCGCTCGATGCTTGCTCGAGCTGTGTGGAGGCCGCTTGCGCCGCGGCGATGCGCGCGCGCACGGCGCGCAACCGTGCGCCGTGCATTCGCGTTTCGAGCTGTTGGGCTTGGGCGGACAACTCCGCTTGCTGCGCGAGGATCTGCGTGCGGCGTTCGACGTTTTCGCGCAAACGGTCCGCATCGCGCCGATACGCTTCGAGCGCCGCGCGCGCCGATTCGGTTTTCGCATGCGCGAGCGTCACGAGCCGTTTCGAGGCGCGCTCGCTGCCGAGTTCTTTGAGGAACGCGTCGAGCCGGTCGGTGGCGTCTTGCGCACCGGCTTCCCCCGCTGCCCCGACGAGCTCGGCGATCCGCTCGGCGAGCGTCTTGTACGCCTTGTCGTCCTGCTTGGCAGCGAACTCACCCGCGCGCATCACGGCCGCCGCCTCGAACGCCTCCATGGAGAGGTGGAGCAGCTCGAAGCCGGGCGAGGTCTTGCGCGTGCCGCTCAGCTCCGGCACGCGGCGCATCACATCTTTCTCGAACGTCTCGGTCGGCACATTGGACTGGCTGAAGTCCCGGCGCGTCTCGAGCAGCCGGCCATCGTCGAGCCGGTACACGAGCGACGCGGCGTAGACGGGTGCGTGCCACGGCTTGCGCTCGTCGAGCGCGGCGGTGTACTGATGCTCCGGATAGCCGAACAGCAAGCGCACGATGCATTCGGTGAGCGTCGTCTTGCCCGACTCGTTCGGACCCGCGATGATGGTCAGGCCGTCGCCGAAGCGGAAGCGCTGCTTGACCAGACACCCGAAACCGTCGACGTGCACCTCTGCCAGGATCACGGGCTCAACCTCTTGCCGGCGAAGGCGAGCAGGCCGTAGCGCAACGCGCGTTCGAGCACGGCACGCTCGGCGGCCGGCGCGGCCTCGATGCGGCGCTTCATCTCCTTGACGAACTCGGCGCGCACGGTGTAGCCCTCGTTCGCGACGTCGTCCGGATCGACGGCTGCCGACGCGTCCTCCACCGTCACGCCCGGGTAGTCCGCTTGCAGTTCGCGCTGCAGATCGACGGCGTCGAAGTCGAGCGTCGGGGGCGCGTTGCCCACCAGCCGCACGCGGCAGAAGACCTCGCCCGGACGGTCCACCCGCCGCTGCACGAGTTTGCCGACGGCGGCCGCCACGGCGGCGCGATCGCCGAGCTCCGAGATATCGAGATCTTCGCTCACATAGCCCGTGCGATTGATCTCGATGAAGCGTTGATCCACCCTGCCGTTCTCGATCGTCACCAGCGCTGCGGTGTGGCGACCGTCCTGAGCGGCGCTATGCGGCTCGGGCGAGCCGGGATAGGTGTAGTGCGGCCCTTGGAGCATGCCGTGGAAGTGGCCGACCATCGCGTGCACCGCTCGTGCGCCCACGATGTCGGCGTCGACGAATGGCGCGATGCATTCCTTGCCGGGAGGCAAGCGCTCGCGATCGGATCCATGGAAGAGCAACAGATGCGTGCCCGGCCCTTCGCACACGAAGCCCTGTACCATGGGAGCGCGATCGAGGTCGAACTCATGGGCCGCGCCCCACAACGTCAGTCCGGGCGCGAGCTGCACGGGCGCGAAGCGGCGCGATGCGAAAACGGTGACGTTTGCGGGGATCGCCATCTGGCGATACAGCGATGCGGAATCGTTGGGATCGTGATTGCCCGGGCTGATGAACACGCGCGCCGGCGCGAGTTCGCCCAGGACGCGCGTCAGGTAGGCGCCGCGATCGGGCGTCGCCCGGCCGTCCTCGTAGAGATCGCCGGCGATGCACAGCGCGTCCGCTTTGTGCTCGCGCACCAGCGCGAGTGCGCGTTCGAACGCCGACTCTAACTGCCTGCGCCGCGCGTCGCCCGCGGATGGATCGAGACCGGCAAACGCCATATCGAGATGGACGTCGGCGATGTGGATGATGCGGTAGGGCAACGGGGCTTCGGCGCTTTCCTTTCACGTAAAGGGGCGCCTCGGACTAGGGCTAAAGCTTGGCCCGGTGCCGATCGCGCTCCAAGTGCTCTGTGGGTTGGTGCTTCTCGTCCTCGCGAGCGACGCCTTTGCGAACGCGGTGGAATGGGTCGGTGCGCTGCTCGGGCTGACGCGCAGCGCGGTCGGCGCCGTCGTCGCCGCCATCGGCTCATCGCTGCCGGAAACGATGGTCGCCTTCATCGCGCTCGTGATGTTGGCCGACCCGGCGAGCGTCGCGGTCGGCGTCGGTGCGGTCGTCGGCGCGCCGTTGCTGCTCGCCACCATCGTTTTGAGCCTCATCGGCATCGGCGCGGTGGTCTTCGGCCGCAGACACGACATGGCCCACACGCCCGTCAAGCCCGCGATCGTGGGATTGGCGCTGTTCTCGTTCACCTTTGCACTGGTGATCGGCGCGTCCTTTACCCCGGCCTTCGCCGTGCACGCCACCGTCGCCGCCATCGCAGTGCTCGCCTACATCGCCTATCTCGTGTATCATCTGCGGCTGCGCGCGGTGGAAAGCGACGAGGCGCCGCCGCGCCTGCGCATCGCACCATGGATGGAGCGGCCGCGGCTCGGCCTCGTGATCGTGCAGCTGCTCATCGCCACCATCGTCACGGCGTTCACCGCGCGTTGGTTCGTCGGCTCGCTCACCTCGCTGTCCGCGGTGCTCCACGTCTCGCCGCTCCTCATATCGCTGGTGCTCAGCCCGATCGCGACGGAGCTGCCCGAAGCGGTCAACGCGCTGGTCTGGATGCAGCGCGACCTCGACGACCTGGCGCTTGGAAACGTGCTGGGCGCGATGATGTTCCAGGCATCGATCGCCAGCGCGATCGCGTTGCTCGCGTCGCCATGGCACTTGGACGCGAGCAGCTATCGCGCCGCCGCCGCAACGCTGGCCGCGGCGCTGTTCGTGCTGTCGTGGCTCATGATCCGCCGAAAAGTAGAGGCGCTGCCGCTAGCGTTGTGCGGGCTGTTCTATTGCGGTTATATCGCGCTGGAGGTCAGCGCGCGCTAGCGCGTCATGTGGGGAGCTGCGGGAAGAGCGCCTGGATGATCAGATCCAACCCGTTGATCGTCGCGTGCGTCATGATGTTCGCCCAGATGTTCCCGGTGCGATAGTAGACGAACGCCAAGCCGAACCCAAGGGCGGCCAGAGGCACCAGATTCCAGAGATCGCCGTGCGCCAAGCCGAACGCCAGGCCGCTCAACGTCGCGGCAAGCCAGAACGGCATGCGCTGCACGAGCGCGGTGAAGAAGACGCCTCGAAAAAACGTCTCTTCCCAGAGCGGCGCGAGCAGCGCGGCAGAGATCAGGTCCAGGATCAACGAGGCGATGCCGTGATGTTGGGCGAGGATCAGCGCGATCTGCTGCGGGTGCGGTCCGAAGAGCGCGTCCTGAGCCAGCTCCAGGCCCAACGAGATGACGAACAGCACGAGGCCGGCGCCGAGCCCCCAGGCCACGGTGTTTCCCGTGATGGGTTTGCCGAAACCGAGATCCGCGAGCGTCGCGCCGAGCGCGCCGCGCGCGAGTACCAACGTAGCGCCGACCATCACGACCGTCGTCGGCAGTTGGATCATGAGGAAGCCCGTCGGGGTCAGCAGTCGTGCCAGGCCCGACGGCGACGCGAGTCCCATGAGCGGGCCCCGGTCGCCATGCGCCGCGGCGGCCATGACGTCGGGGAACTTCACGTACAACAGCACGATCGTCGCGGCGATCTGGACGCCGATATATAGGAACGCGAGCGCGACGAAGATCCACACCACCGTCCAACCGCTCCAGCGCTTATGAAAAGCCGGCTCGGGGCCGGCGGAAAGCGTTGCGACCGGTTGCGGGCTCGCGATGTCCATCGGCTGTGGCTTACCGCGCGGGGACGCGAAAGCCCTGTGCGTGCAGCGCATCGGCGAGACGCACGAAGTCGTCGTGCGTCAAGCGCTCGCCGCGGATCCCGGGTTCCAAGCCCGCGCCGGCGATGGCGCGCTCGACGTCCGCGCGCGCGAGCGTGTCGGTCTGGCTCGCGATGCTGTTGGCCAGGGTCTTGCGCCGCTGCGCGAACGCCGCGCGCACGGTCCATAAGAAAAGCTCGTCGGCGGCGCCGCGCTCGGCGGCGTCAGCTTTGGGCCGCAGGCGCAGGACGGACGACGCGATGGCCGGCGCCGGATAAAAACCGGAAGCGCCTGCGTCGAAAAGATGCTCGACCTCACAGTAGTGGCTGACGAACACCGTGAGACTGCCGTAATCGGGCGTGCCCGGCCGCGCGCCCATGCGCTTGGCGTACTCGCGTTGCACCATGAGCACCGCGCAATCCCATGCAGGTGCGGCAGCGATGATGCGTTCCAGCAGCGGCGTCGTGATCGAATAAGGGAGATTGCCGCACACCGCGCGGGGCTGCTCGTGGCGTGCGAGCAGCGCGCCGATGTCGACGTCGAGCGCGTCTGCGCCGAGGACGTTGATCCGACCGGCCTCGCCGGCGAAGCGCTCGCGCAGCACCTCGACCAGCCCGCGATCGATCTCGAGCACGTCGAGCTCGCGCGCCTGGGCGGCCAAGGCTGCGGTCAGCGTGCCGGTGCCGCCGCCGATCTCGAGAACGTAGGCGCCTGAAGGCAGTGCGGCAGCGATACGCTGCGCGAAGCGCTGGTCGACGAGGAAGTTCTGCCCGAAGCGCTTGCGCGGCCGCAGGCCGCGCGCTTCGAGAACGCGTTTGGGAGAACTATATTCATCCGCGGTCAACAGACCGCGCTACTACAGGCTGTGCGCCTATTCCGCTAGGACGTAGACCTTGACGGGGCGCCGGCCGAAGGTCAGAGCAGCGCTCACCGAGTCCATGCACAGGTCGATGCGATTGCCGACGATCGCTCCGCCGGTGTCGGCGGCGATCGCCAGGCCATAGCCTGGCACGAAGACGTGCGAACCCAGCCGGATGACGCTCGGGTCGACGGCGACCACGCCATAGGTGGCCTGCATGCCGGTCGCCGTGCGGCCGGTGGGGTTGGACGTCGCGGTCCATGCGGTGTACGCGGTCGCTTCCATCTCGTACACGCGGACGAGTTTGCGGAACCGGGTGGTCGCGGCCAGTTGATCCCAAGTGAGCGGCGCGCCTTGCAGCACGATCCCGCGCGTGCCAGGGCGCAGCACCCGGGCGTGGATGATCTGACGATGGACGGCCACGTCGTCCCACATGACGACACGCTCGGTCAGGTCCTCGAGCGCCGGGCTCCCGGTGCGGATGACTTGGCGCTGACCAGGCTTGAGGTTCGGGGTCAGGCGCACGTCGGGGTCGAGCGTCAACAGCCGGTGGTGCGTGCTGTATTCGGTTACGATACGGACGTTCGGGCGCATGACCGCCGTCGTGCCGTGCAAGTCGTCGAATTTGGTCTGGTTATAGAACTCGTCCGCGCTGGCGACGACGGACGGACTATCGGCGGCGCGAGCATCGTCGAGCGGCTGGTCGGATAACGTGGTGGAAACGGTGTATGACGTGAGAACGGTTGGCGTGCGGTGTGCATCGTTGAGCATGTGGCGCGCGACCGCGGCTGCGGAAGTGGTCGTGGCGCATATGACGATGAGCGTTGCGATGGCGGTGATGCGAAGTTCAGGATGGCGCGTCAATAAACAATCCCCATTGCTGGTGAGCCTCGAGAGGCGTGCGAAGTGATGTCGGTAGGGCCTTCAACCGATGCGTTTGCATCTCGGTATCGTGAAGGCGAGATCGCCGCGAAGCGGCGAGAACGTGACGGATAACCGGACAACGCGAGGATTATATCACGGCAAAATCCGATGGAACAAGGGATTCCCGCTACGCGGACCTATTGTACCGCTGAAGGATTCACAGTTCGGCCGAAGGAACGCGCAGCGCATCGTGGTTCCGAAAGACGAGAAGACGGTCCCGCTATGAAGATCGGCGTTTTTACGGAAGTATATCGTCCGATCATCAATGGCGTAGTTGCGTCCGTCGAAAGTCTCACTGAGGAGTTGCGCGTGCGCGGACACGAGGCGTACACATTCGCGCCGCGCATCCCGAACGGCGTGGAAGCGCTCGGTCGAGTGTTCTTCATGCCGTCGCTTCCGCTGCCCGCGCGGACCGAGTACCGTTTGACGGTGCCGCTTGTCGCGCGCAGAAACAAAGCGCGCTTCTTGAGCCAATGCGACATCATCCACGCGCACTCGTTGTTCGTCACCGGATGGATGGCGCAATATTACGCGCGCTATCGTTTTCGCGTGCCGCTGGTGTTCACGTATCACACCATGCTCGAGCGCTACGCGCATTACTCGCCGCTCGGACAGCGCATCACCGCCCAATTGACGCGCGAGCTGACCCGGGCCTATTCTAACGCGGCCGACGCGGTGATCGCGCCGACGCAGGCGGTCGCGTCCAAGCTGCGGGACGTCGGCGTGGTGGCCCCGATCTGCGTCGTACCCACGGGCATTGAACTCGACCGTTTCCGCAATGCGGGCATGGAGCAGGGCCAGGCGGCCCGGGCGCGGTTCGACATACCCAACGGCGCGCCGCTGCTGCTGCTGGTCTCGCGGCTGGCCCAAGAAAAGAGCGTCTCTTTGGCTTTGGAAGCGCTGCGGCTGCTGCGTTCGGACTTGCCCGACGCCCGGCTGCTCCTGGTGGGTGCAGGGCCTTCGGCAGATGATCTGAGGGCCCAGGCGGCGGCCAGCGGCCTGGGAGACGCCGCGATCTTTGCGGGCGCAGTTCCCCGCGACGAGCTGCCCGCGATCTACGCGGCTGCCGACCTGTTCGTCTTCCCCTCGACCTCGGAAACACAAGGACTGGTCTTGGCCGAGGCGTTCGCTGCCGGCCTGCCGGTGGTCGCTGCGGCTAGCCCGCAGACGCGCGATGTGTTCGGCCCCAACCAGGCGGGCGAGCTCGTCGAGGACGGCCCAGGCATGGCGCAGGCGGTCGGCGCGCTGCTCGGCGATCGGGCTCGCTACGGCGCAGCCTCCGCGCACGCGCGCACGGCGGCCGCCGCGTTCGACATCAAAGCCACCGCCGGGCGGGTGATCGCCGTCTACGAGGCGGTGATGGCCAACCGGGCCGGAACGGCCGCAATGGGCGACTTCGAGGACCTTTTCGACCTCGTCGGCTAGGTCGTTCGGAAGGCGCCCTCGGGGCTTGCCTATCGAACACCTGTTCGATATAATAATGCCATGATACTGGCCCCAACGCTCATCCCAGACGCCGGCGAACGCCGGCGAAAGGCCCCAGCCGGCGCGCGCGGCGACTGCCAGGCTCATATCGCCGTCATCCGTTGCGGAGCGGGTCGCGGCATAGCGGCCATCTCGCTGCTCGATCGCGCCGGCTCGGTGGGCGAACACTTCATCCCGTTCTCCGTGCGCGAACAGCCTTCGCAGCAGGGGAGAGACTACATCTACGCGGGCGTCACCGCGGCGCTGGACCGCCTGCTGTCGCTCGGCGTTCGCCGCGTGTTGATCCATGTCGACGATCCGCAATTGATCGCCGAGCTCGAGCAGCGCAGCCAGCCGCATCGCGAGCTGACGCTTGCGTACATCGTGCTTGGTTGCAAGCTCAATGAATTCGCGAACGCACGGCTCGTCTTGGTACGACCCGAGCGGCTGGCTGCGCTACGTG
Organism: Candidatus Eremiobacteraceae bacterium; assembly: GCA_035314825.1. Classification (NCBI taxonomy): domain Bacteria; kingdom Bacillati; phylum Vulcanimicrobiota; class Vulcanimicrobiia; order Candidatus Eremiobacterales; family Candidatus Eremiobacteraceae; species Candidatus Eremiobacteraceae bacterium. The sequence goes on along the minus strand of DATFYX010000014.1, from coordinate 4,597 downwards.
CTAAAGCGGAGAGTCTTGCCGCTCCGTTCGCGCTGCTCCCCACGGGCTAGCCCAGGCTTATCGAAAGAAAAGAAGAGGACGGCATTGCTGCCGTCCTCTTTGTTGGCGCCTGATGTAGACGCTACCCAGTGCAGGGGAACGTGTTGCTCACCGAGAGATCTGCATTGCCGTTATTGCCGACGATGACAGGCGTCGGCGTGCCGACCGCAGGCGCGTTGACCACGCCGGCCTCGACCCACGGGAAGTCCGCGTCGATGACGAAACACGTGTAGACGTGACCAGTGACAAGCGTATTGGCCGGCAGCACCGCCGAAGTGCCCGGTGCCACCGCCTCGGCCATCGCGAGCACGCCATTGCCAATGGTTGAGCTCAAGACAACGGCGACTTGTTCGGTCACGTTTGCGGGTGGTGCACCGAACGTGAACGTGCCGCCACCGGTGGCGCCATTCGCCGCATAGACGGCGGTACCAGCCGCGAGCAACCTGCTCGGGTTATCCAGTGTCGCGGATGCCGAATATGTTTGGGGCTGGCCATTGATGACCACCGTGTCGGTCAAGGTGTAGTTGGTACCGTCGGGACCCTTGGGGAACAGGTCGAACGCATCGAAATCCCAGAGGAAACCGCTGGCAGTACCCGGGGCGGCCCACGCGGGCGCCGCGGCGTTCACGCCGTTGTATCCAGGGAACTGTCCGTAGGCGTACAGAGCCGCTCCCGCTCCATAGAGTGCCGGAGCGCCGACGTTGCAACCGGCCCCGGTTGTGAAGTTGCAAGGCCCTTCACCGACCACCGGCGCGAGAGCGCTTTGTCCAGAACTCGTACCCGTAACGCCACCGGTGCCGAATGCCGAGTTGCCCAACTGATTGCGGAACGTCCCGATCGCGTCTAAGTAGACGCCGGGGGCACCTCCTCCGCCGGAATTGGCGGACAGAATGCCCGCGGTGTCATTGATCGTGCCTACCGCCAGTTGTATCGTAGCCTTTGTCGTGTAGACGACGTTTCCCGGGTTTGTGTTCGTAGAGCAACCGGTTACGATACCGAGGCACAGCAGCCCGATCAGAACTGCCTTGAACTTATGCATTTTCAAAAAATCCTTTCAGTCGTGTCGATCCGAGAGGCGGGCGCACCGGGGGCCGAAGCCCCCGGCTTGATCGCTTACGCTCTTTAGAAGTTTGAGCTGATGAAGAACGTATAGAGACGCGCCGCCCCTGTTGCCTCGCTCTCGTATGGGTAGGGGCCGCGGGGGAATTGTAGCGGTTCGTAGCTCGGGTTGACGTTGTTGCTGCCTGAGTTCGGGGCTCCGCCCGAGCTGCCGCCGGTGTATCCGAGGCCGTTGTAGCCGCCCATGCCGTTTGCACGGAAACGCGAGTTGCCGCCCACGACGCCGGGGCTGTAGTTGCCGAACAGGTTCGTGCCGCGCACGCCCACTTGGAAGTGGTTCGGCCCCGAGCCGATGTCGTGCGCGATCGACATGTTCATGGTCAGCCGCTGCGGACTGCGAAGGCTGCCCGGATCCGGGCCTTCCGGCGTGCCGCGCGAGCCGACGATGTTCGGGTTGAGTATCGTACCCGGATTGGTGATGTCCGTGAAGTAGTATGCGCTGGTGCGCGTGTTTTGGCCGAGTGACGCTGAGGCGAGGTCGGTGTTGAGCACCTCGACCGGTACCGAGGTGTTCGGGTTGCCCGTGCAACCCGCGACCTGGCCGCACAGCGCGTACACGAACGTGTGCGTGCCGACGCCGTAGTAGTAGCCAGACTCGTACGGAAATTCCGTCGTGATCAGCAGCCCGTGCCGGTCATGGTAGACGACGCCCAGGGTCGCCGTGACCGGTGCCAGATAGGACACGTGGAAGAAGTGGTTCAGCGCCACCGCCGCCACGTTCACCGACGGGAAGAAGTCGCTGTTGTAGTTGGCCAGCGTGTTGTCGTACGTACCGTTGAGGTAGCCGCTGAATCCGAACGTCGAGCTCTTGGAGAACGCCCACTCGATGCCGGTGTTCTCGTTGGTGCCGGCGTTGGATTCGATGGGCGCGCCGAAGATCGACGTGCCGTCCGCGAGCGTGCCGATCAGCGGTGTGCTCGCGACGACGTAGTTCGTGCCCTTGCGGTAGTACGGCGTGATCTTCAGGTCGAGGCCGTTGCCGAAGTCGTGCTCCCAGCTGAAGTCAGCTGAGAACGCGCGCTGCGGCAGCACCGGCGTGTATTGCGCGAAGTTGTTCTTGTTGAGATCCTCGAGCGCTTGCTGGCCGAGGTTGTTGATGCCGTTGCACGGCACGCTGCCGTTGGCCGGATCGACGCCGTTCACGCAGGTGGCGCTGTACCCGGGCAACGGATGGAAGCAGCCGCTGGCGATCGTGCAATTGTACGCCGCCATCGGGATCTGGTACGTGTTCTCGATGTTCGACAGCGGCGTGAACTCGATGAACGTTCCCGCTGACGCCCGGAAGACGTTACGGCCGTTGATGTTCGGCGTGTAGGTCAGCGCGATGCGCGGGCTGATCTGCGACGGGCGCGTCACGTTCGTGTTCACCGGTGCGCCGGGGGTGTCGATGAAGCACGTGCCAAGGTACGTGTTGCCTCCCGCACCGTTACATAGGGACGGTGAGCCTGCCGTCGGCGCGTCAGACTGCGTCCAGATGGTGGACAGCGCGGCTGCGTTGCTCGGCAGATGCAGTACTTGTTCGTCCCAACGCAAGCCGAGCTTGACGTTGAAGTGGTCATTGGGCGTCCAGGTATCCTGGATCCAAGCATTCCACGTCTGTACCGGATCCGTGATGAACGAGCCGTTGTTGACGAACGTGCTGAGCGGGAATGCGGGGCTGACGCAGGTGGGCGTCGCTCCGGCCGTGCCGCAACCGCCCGACCCATGTGGGAGGTTGATGTAGCCGATATAACCGGGAGTCGTATACCCATAGGCCCCCAATGCTGAGTTCCCGCAGTTCACGCCGCACTCGAGCGGTTCGCTCAGCATCTCGAGCGTCGGAATGCCAATCGAGAAGTCGCTCTGCGTGAACTTGAGCTCTCCGCCTAGGGCGATAAGGTTCTGGTTGCTGATCTGGTTCTGATAGTCGGCGTTGACGCCGGTATTGTTCGAGGCATTGTACTCGTACTCATCGGCGAACGCGCCTCCATCCCACGGCACCAAGAAGATGTCATGCACGTTCGTGCGGAACAAGCTGAAGTCACCGTAGCTGTTCGAACTGAACTGCCGCTTGTAGTTGAGCTTCTCGATGAAGTGGTTGTTGTTCTCGCCGTCCGAGTAGTTGATCGCCTGGTTATACGCGACTTGAGCAGGGAACAGGGTCGTCGACCAGGCCATAGTCTGGTTCGTCCCTCCGAACCCCACGCCGCCGACGTTTTGGACCTCCAGGTTGGCCGAGCCGTATGGCAAGCACGTCTGGCCGCCGACCACCGCTGATGCGGGGGCGCATATCGCCGATTGCGTGCCGCCGTACTGCAGCACGTTGTAGTTGAACAGGAACTGGTTCGCGCCGTTCTCGCCGAAGTACTGAAGCTCGTTGCGGTTGTCCTGACCCCAGCGGTAGAATAGGTTGATGTTGCTCTCGTTGCCGGACGAATCACCAACCGCAGAAACTTCCTGAGGCAAGAATGTGTGCGTGTCGCCGTACACGCGGAATTGCCGCAAGCCATTGTACGAGACGAAATAGCTGAAGCGGTTATCAGGGGTTCCGTTACCGTATTCGATCGCGAAACGGTGGTCGAAGTTCGGCGCGTTGCTCGTCATAGTCGCCATCCCTGCTCCCGGATACGAGCCGCGCTTCACGACGATGTTCACGACGCCGGAGTTGGTGTTGCCGTTGCTGACGTCGTAGCCGCCGGTCTCGAGGACGATACGTGACGTGCCTGACAGCGACAGGCTGTTGATGAACTGGCCGGTGATCGGCTCGGTCGCATCGACGCCTTCAAGCTGGAAGCCTTCGTCATTCTCAGCGCCGCCGCGGATGATCGGATAGCCACCGGTGTCGGTGGTGATGCCGGGCAGCGAGTTGAGCACCGCTGTCTCCGAGATGTTCTGCGGCGTGCCGGTGATGTTCTGGATCTGCGTCGAGTTCACCGTGTAGCGGTCCGCCGGCTGGTTCGGCTGGACCAACGATTGCGCGCCGCGCACGACGACGGGCGTCAACGTCTTGAGCGCCGTCTGCAAGAGGGCGTTAAGCGTTATCGTGGCGTCTTGCGTCACGGTCACACCCGGAATCGGCTGCGTCACAAAGCCCTGTTTCGAGAAAGTGACGACGTACGTGTCCACCGGCAAACCGGTGAGCGCGTAGAAACCAGCGCTGTTGGACAGCGCCTTGAAGGAGCCCGACGGCGACACGGCTGCCACGTTGACGTCGGCCACGGGCAGAAAGGATGCGGCCATCTGGTTGCCTGTGTTCATCGTGGCGGTCTGGACCCGACCGACAATGTTGCCAAGGTTGCTAGCCAGCGTCTGCGTTGCCTGGCCAATAACGAGGGCAGATGTCAGCGCGGCCACGGAAAGCGCCCGTGTGAGCGACTTGGGCATGCGATTTTCCTCCTGCACCCAGGTCCGTAGTAGCGCCCGAGTGCGCGGCGCGAGTTCCGGCGTTTCCAAACAGAAA